>JAQXHT010000060.1 GCA_029007415.1 bacterium | reverse complement strand
TTAGTACCAGTTTGACTAACAAAATAAATCTTTAATCTTTTGGCTTTATAACTAGGAGCAGGATTTCTATCATAAGCATCTCTAATAACATCATTCAATACACTAGTTTTTATTTCACGATTGATATTTTCTTTAACTTTTAATACTTCTGGCATTAAAGTAGAAATTCTTTTCTTTGTAAGAGCTGATAAGAAAACAATAGGGGCATAAGTGATGAACTGAAACTCACTTCTTACTAGTTTTTTATAATCATTGATATTTCCATCTTTGACAGTATCCCATTTATTAACAACAATAATTATTCCTTTTCCTTTTTCTAAAGCATAAGAAGCAATGTGCTTATCGTGCTCTTTAATTCCTTCTTCAGCATTAATAACTAAAAGACATAAATCACTTCTATCAATAGCACGCATACTTCTAACAAGACTATACTTTTCAATACTTTCAAACACTTTACCTTTTTTACGCATACCAGCAGTATCAATCAAAACATACTCTTCGCCATGATATTTTAAAACTGTATCAATAGAATCCCTTGTAGTACCAGCAACATTAGATACAACAACACGTTCTTCATTTAATAAAGCGTTGATTAAACTACTTTTTCCAACATTAGGTCTACCAATAACACAGAATTTCAAACGTTCATCAGGAATTTCTTCTTCTTCAACTATATCTTTTGTAATTTCATCAAGTAATTCATAATAACCAGTATTATGAATAGCACTGATAGGTAAATAAGTATCAAATCCTAGTTCATAAAAGTCATAAAGATTATCTTTTGCTTCTTTTGTATCAATCTTATTAATAGCAACAATGACTCTCTTACCACTTCTCCTTAGAATATCTCTAATAATTAAGTCATCTTTAGTAAGACCAAGTTTTCCATCAACGACAAATAAAATAATTGAAGCTTCACTAATAGCAAATTCCGCTTGAATTCTTATTTCCTTTTGGAAATTTTCTTTTTCATCTTCAATACCGCCAGTATCTATTATTGTGAAATTCTTATTATTCCAATTAACATCTTGATAAAGTCTATCTCTTGTCACACCAGCAACATCTTCAATAATAGCAATTTTTCCCCCAGCAATTTTATTAAATAAAGTGCTTTTTCCAACGTTAGGATGACCAATAATTGCTACAACATTTTTCTTCATATATGTCCACCTCTTTTTTCATATAACTTATTTTAATTCGAAATGCTGTTAAAATCAATAAAAAAAGACATTAGCTGTCTTTCTTAAATTCTACAATGTCAGAAACATTACAATTTAAATAATTGCAAAGTCTTGCTAAAACATAGATATCAATTCTCACAATTTCTCCAGTCGTTAATCTCTTAATAACTTTAAAATCAGTTCCCGTATCATTGATTAATCTACTTTTGGATATACCTTTATCAATTAATAATTGTTCTAATTTAAAGATGTAAGTTCCACCTTCAACTTCTATTTTTATATGTTTCTTTTCCATCTTGAATACACTCGCCCTCTCGTATTAATTTTAACAAGCAACTAGTTAATTGACTAGTGGTTATATAACTATCTTTGCCAGAGATAGATTATTTATACATTTAATTTTCTCTAGTTTTATAATATAATAAGAGTAGGAAGGAGAAAGAAAATGGTAGTAGGCGTTATTATTCTATTAATAGGAATATACTGTTTAATTGGAATTTTTAATCCCAGTTTTCAACTAGACTTTGATATTGTTTGGCCTTTAGTTCTAATAGCAATTTCTATTTACTATATAATAAAGGAAGAAAAGCTAGATTTTACCAAATTATTAATGTTATTTATCGGTTTATGGTTTTTACTAGAAAATACTAATCTTATAACTTCACCTTATGATAGAGCCTTTTGGCCATTAATATTAGTCATTACTGGTGGTTATATTATCTTTGGTAGTTTAAATCATAATCCTAAGACCCCTAAACAAAAATATAGTAAAAATTCTAAGAATTATTTTGGAATATTCAGTGAAGTTGAAGATAAAATCAAAACGAAAAACTTCAAAGGAGCTGATGTTTACTGTATCTTTGGTGGAGCAGAACTAGACCTAACAGAATTAGACTTAAAAAATGATGCTGTTCTTAATGTGTATTGTATTTTTGGAGGAGCAACAATTAGAGTAGCTGATAAATACAATGTTGTCTATAATTCTACAGCAATTTTAGGCGGAAATGAAAATAAAGATACTACTTCAACTGATGAAGATAGAAATAATCTAATTATAAACTGTATTTCATTTTGTGGTGGAACGGAGATTAAATAATTATGAATAGAATAGAAATCAAAGAAGAAGCTAAAAAATTAACTTCTAAGTATTTTGTTCAATTTTGGAAAAGCTCCCTAATAATTTTTGCCTCAAGCTTAGTATTAACAGCAATATTGGGTGGCTTAGTTGGCGGACCTTTGGCTTTTGTTGTTCAACTTTTGCTTTTACCATTATATATAGGTTACATAGGTTATACCTTAAAATTAGCTAGAGGAGAAGAAACGACTATCACTGATATTTTTCAGAGCTATAAAAATATTGGTTCAATCTTTTTAACCGCTGTTATTGGATATGTCACTGTTGTATGTGGTTATTTCCTATTAATAATACCAGGAATAATCTTAACTTATAGTTATGTAATGGTTGGTTACTTATTAGCAGAAACGAAAGATAATAATACAGCAAATGCCACCAATATATTAAGAAAAAGTAAAGAAATGATGTATGGTTATAAACTTGATTATTTTGTTTTTCAACTAAGCTTTATTGGCTGGCAAATTCTAGGAGCAATAACCTTTGGCATTGCTTATATCTATGTAATTCCATACTTTACTTTTGCTAATATAGTTTATTATGAAAAGTTGAAAGAGCTAAGAGAAACTTCAAATTAAAGAAGTTTTTCCTTTTTTCTAATTATGATAGAATAGTAGAAACGAATGGGAGGAAAATATGAAAATATCTGTTTTAGGAAGTGGAGCTTTTGGACTAGCCATTGCTTCCTTATTATCCAAAAATAAAAATAACAATATAATAGTATGGACATCATTTAAAGAAGAATATGATGAACTTGTTAAATATCACACAAATAAGCGAATATTTAATGATTATTCATTTAAAGATTTAAACTTTTCAATGAATTTAGAAGAAACTATTAGTGATGCAAAAGTGATTATCTTAGCAGTACCATCTAATGCTATTAGAGAAGTTCTTACTAAGACAAAGAATCTGTTAAAAAATCAGATACTTATCTTTGTATCAAAGGGTTTAGAAGAAAATACTTTAAAACGTTCTAGTGAAATAGCTAAAGATTTAGAAATTAATAATTCTTATGCCATTTTAGCAGGACCAACTTTTGCTAAAGATATGTTAAATGATATACCATTAGGTTTTACACTAGCTACTGAAAGTAAAGAAGCAGTAGAAATAACAGAGGAAATGTTTAATAATACTAAGGTTGATTTAGAAGTAAGTAATGATATAGTAGGTGTAGAATATGCTGGGTGTGTTAAGAATGTCTTAGCAATTATTGCTGGTTATTTTTATACAAAAGAAAAATCTAGTTCGGCAAGAGCAATGTTTTTTACTAAAATAGCAAAAGAAGAGGCAAACTTATTAGCAGTATTAGGTGGTAGTAGTAAAACCTTATATACTTATGCTGGTCTTGGTGATTTATTATTAACAGCAACTAGTAATGAGAGTAGAAACTTTTCTTACGGTGAAGCACTTGCTAATAATTTGGTTACTGATAAATCAACTACTGTTGAAGGTAAAAAGACTTATAAATCATTGTTAACTTTAGTTCCTAAAGAAAGACTAACTGATTCCTTATTAGTAACTTATGCTTATCTTTTTGAGGAAAACTAAAGATAATGGCAGTATATTTAGAACCGATTAAGACGGCACTCATTATTTTTCCAATAATAGCATTTCTTATTACTTTGCCGTATCTAATAATTGAATATCATAAGTATGGTTCAGTACCACTTTTAAGAAGTGTTATAGTCTATACTTTCGTTCTTTATCTATTAACAGCTTTTTTCTTAGTTATATTACCATTACCATCAAGAGAAAAAGTTTTAGCAATGCCTACCAAAGTACCGCAGTTAGTACCATTTACTTTTATTAAAGATATAATTGCTACTACTAATTTATCACTCAAGAATCCTAGTACTTACTTAGCATTTTTGAAGTCACCAACTGTTTATACGGTAATATTTAATCTGTTTTTATTATTTCCTTTTGGTGTTTACTTACATTATTATTTTAAAAAGAAGTGGTATCAAGTCTTAATTTTATCATTTTGTTTAAGCCTTTTCTTTGAAGTAACGCAACTAACTGGTATCTATTTTATTTATCCAAAGGCTTATCGTTTATTTGATGTTGATGATTTAATGATTAATACGTTAGGAGGAATGTTTGGTTTCCTAATGACTAAGCCGTTAACAGTATTTTTACCTTCAAGAAGTGAATTAGATCAAAAGTCTTACAATAGAGGAACTTCCATTTCTATTTATAGAAGAGGAATAGCTTTGTTTATTGATTTATTTATAGTCTTTTGTTTAGCAACACCTCTAGTGATTGTGTTTGCGGGGAAATTTTCTTTTTTCTTTCTTTATACCAGTTTTCTACTATTATATGAGATTATCTTTCCTTTAATTTATAATGGTAAAACTATTGGAAAAAAATTAGTTAGTATGCGACTTCAAATTGAAGATGGTAAGCGATTCTTTGCTTTAAGACTTATAGTAAGACAATTAATACTTTATCTATTTATTTTAAACATACCTACTTATATAGGTTATCTTTCAAAAATAACTACTACTAATTTGCTTTTTTCTTTCTTAATTCTTTTTATCAGAGTTTTGCTTATTTTTTATTATCTTTATTTTCTATATGAAATATTTCTAAATCTATTAGGAAAAAGAAAAGACTTTAATTATGAGAGAATTACAGGTGTTAAAAATTATAGTATGATTTATTTGCAAGATAAGCAAAATATGTTAGAATAATATCGAGGAGGTAGAAGATGAAAATAGAAGTTAAAAAAACTATTTGGCCTTCACTAATTAGTTCTGCTGTAGTTTTAATTTTAGGTTTATTATTATTTTTTAAATCGGCAGCTACACTAATGGGAATTTCTTATATTATAGGCGGAATAATTATTGCAATGGGTGTTTTGGCTATAATAAAATTTATTTCCAATGACCATGGGGAGATTTCCAATCAGGTAAATATTGTCTATGGAATACTTTCTATAATCGCTGGAATATATTTTATTGAAAAGCCGGATATAATAGGAAGTATTATTCCACTATTTATGGGAGTAGTGATAATAATAAGTAGTTCATTAAAAATTCGCCAATCATTTGACTTTAAAAATGTAAATAGTAGTTACTTTTTCTGGTCTTTTTTAACATCTTTATTGAGTTTGATTTGTGGAGTGATTTTATTATTTAATCCATTTAAAGGAGCTGTCCTTATTACTAGAATTATTGGTATCTTTTTAGTTATCTATGCTGTTTTGGATATCTGTAATGCTATTATCTTTCAAAAAGGAAGTAGTCTTTCTATAAAAGTTCAGACAGATACTAAACAAAAGTCCAAAAGAGATAAAAAAACTAAAGATGCTAAGATAATTAGAGAAGTAAAGAAAGAGGAGGATAGCGAGTGATGGTTTTATTCACTGTACCGGATTTTCTTACAAAATTTGCAACAAGAATTAACAATTTTATTAATAGATATAGTAGTAATCCTATTTTTTGGGTTGTCTTATTGATTGGTTTACTTGCTGTTACCTATAGTGCTATTACAGCTTTGAGTAATAAATAACAAGTTTGTTCTTTAAATGAGCAAGCTTTTTTAGTTCTTGCTAAAATTTAAATAAGATGCTATATTTTGCTTTAGAAAAGAAAGGAGAAAAACGTGCAGAGATTAAAAGTAGGAAAAAGTTACATGATTCATAGTTATAAGCATAATGGTGTTATATATAAAGCTTGGGATCATGCTATTTTCTTAGATTATATAAAAAAGTATGAAGTTTATGTCTTTGTTAATGATTGTGCTAAAGTAATGGAGATAGATGGTAGAAGTTGGAACACTAGAGAACCAGCCATTTTGTTTTTCTATAAAAAACACTGGTACAATGTAATTGCACAATGTAAAGAAAGTGGCATTACTTATTATTGTAATTTAGCTAGTCCTGTACTTATTGAAGAGGGAGCCATTAAATATATCGATTATGATTTAGATGTAAAAGTCTTTAAAGATGGTGGATTCAAGATTTTGGACAGAAAAGAATATAATTATCATATGAAGAAAATGCAATATCCACCTTTATTAGATCAAGTCGTTCACGAGGAATTAGATGATTTAATAAAAAAAGTTAGAGTTAAAGAAGAATGTTTTTCTAAAGACTTAGTTAATAAATATCATGAAATGTATTTAGAAATGAAAAAAAATAATAAAATTATTAAGAGATAAGCTGAAATTTTATGAAAAAAGTCATTTGAAATGTCGATGCTTCTTAATAAAATAGTACTTTTTACAAAAAGTTTAACAAATTTCAGAAATAGTGTTGACTTTATCAAAAACCTTTGCTAAAGTAGTAAACGTCACTTGAGAAAAGTGGCAGATAAGTCGACAAAAAATCAACAAAAGTTGAAAAAAGATGTTGACAGTATCAAAGAAATTTGATATATTAGAAACGCAACTGAAAAAGAAGCAACAATGTTCTTTGAAAACTAAGCAAAACGTCAATTGAATTTGATAGCCAGATTAAACAAAATAAAATTTTTATTGAGAGTTTGATCCTGGCTCAGGATGAACGCTGGCGGCATGCCTAAGACATGCAAGTCGAACGAAGTGGTCCAATGAAGATGGAGTGCTTGCACAAAATCAGATTTGGGTTGCCACTTAGTGGCGAAAGGGTGAGTAACACGTAGGTTATCTACCTTTGAGACTGGAATAACAGTTAGAAATGATTGCTAATACCGGATGATATATAGAGTGATATGTTGCTTTATATTAAAAGGAGCCTTTAAAGCTTCACTCGAAGATGAGCCTGCGACGTATTAGCTAGTTGGTGGGGTAAAGGCCTACCAAGGCGACGATGCGTAGCCGACCTGAGAGGGTGATCGGCCACACTGGGACTGAGACACGGCCCAGACTCCTACGGGAGACAGCAGTTAGGAAT
>JAQXHT010000059.1 GCA_029007415.1 bacterium | reverse complement strand
TGATAGTGTTAATACTTTGCGAAAGATTCTTTTAGAAGAGAAAAAGAAGGGAAAAGTTATTATTCTAGCAACTCATATAAAAGAAGATATTGAACAGTTATGTGATATTGTTTATAAAGTTGATAATATGAAAGTTAAATTAACTGCTAAGAATGATTTAAAGAAAGAAGATTACTAGATAAAAAGACAAAATGTTTGTCTTTTTTTGATAAAGCTTTCTTACTACGGAATAGCTTAAAGCACTCACTATTGTTAAGATTTTTTTAAAATGATACTTTTTAATTATTAGATAGATAAGCAACAAAGGTAAACTTTGTTACTGAAAAAATTGTAATTGATGAAATCTAAAAAGCTAGGGTTAAAATGAACTCAACTTCGTTTCGCCCTTGCTTTTAATCTTTCATCTCTTTCTCTAAATAATTTTTCAAGTTCTTTTTGATCTTGAATTCTTTTTTGTTCTCTTTTAATAGGATCTTGTCTATGACCTTCTATCTTTCGTGTATTATATACTTTTTTATCTTTACATATTCTTATAAGTTCAGTATTAAATACATCTTGCCACACTTCAACTTTGGTACCTTTATAAAATATATAATCACATCCTTCATCGGTGATGGGAATATAATAATTGTTTTTGTAAGATACCATATTACCACTAAGAACTGTTCTTTCTTCTTTAATACACATTATTTTTGTTAAATCAGTATTTCCCAAAGGAATAAATTCTGTTTCTTCTTCCTTGGGTTTGTATGAAAATTTTTTATTAATGTAATTTATATAAAAGTCATTAAACCATTCATTTAGTTCTTTATACGTTTTAATATTAAATCTTTTTATGTCATTTAATAATCTATTCTGAATTGTATAATTCATCTTTTCTATTTTACCTTTGGCTTCGCTTGAGTTTGCATAAATAAGTTCAATGCCAAGTTCTTCAAGCATTCTACCCACTTGAGTCAATTCACCATCTATTTGATTCCATAGAATACTAGTCCTATCACCATATATTACTTGAGGAATACCATATTTTAAAAACATTATTTTAAAAGCATAACAATAACCTAATTGAGTTTCAGTAGGAGTAAACCATCCAGATAATATTTCTCCAGTTGCATCATCCAAAGTCATATGTAATGAGAATTTAATACCATTACTAAACCAATCATGAGGAGTACCATCGGTCATAATTAACATACCACGTCTAGGCATTGGATCACGTAATGGATGATTATCTTTCTTATTATCAAAGCACTTATGTTTTATAGGAGATTTCCATCCTTCTTTTTTATATAATTGTTGAAAGAATGATTTGCTTCTAACTTTTAAATTGTATTTTTTTACATCATTCTGCTTTTCTTTCTTCCAAATAACATCTTCATGATAAATATCCATAAACTGTGTTATACTAATAACTGGATATTGATTCTTGAAATTCTTAATATATTCAATCTCTTGGTCTGAAGCCGAATTATTTGAATTTCTACCTGTTAGTCCATGAATGAGCAGGTCATCAATATCCTTTTTTTCGATTTCTTTTGCTAGTCTTTTTATTTGTGGCAGCGAGTAATTACTTTTATCCGCAATTTCTTGATAAGTGATTTTTATTTCACCATTAATTCTTTGCTTTAATAAATTTAAAGCTTTTTGTTTATCTTTTTTCAAAATAAAATACATCCTTTCAAATGTATATTATATACTAATTAAGTATCATTTTAATAAAATTTCTTGGTATCATTTTAAAAAAGCTTTAACAAAAGTTGATCAAATTATTGCATAATTTGTGCAATTATGATATATTATAAATGTGAATGGCGATGGTGTATCTTCGGATCCCATCTGAGCAAGTTGGATGCGTCTGACTTGCTTTTTTGGTGTGCCGTGCATGGCATATATCTAGTTGGTGAAAGTCCAATACACGCGTAGGTATCAACGAAGTGTTAGGGAAGCACAAAGCATTAATGGTGACATTAGGGCCAAAGGAAGTGTGAAACAAAATCGAGGGCCA
>JAQXHT010000058.1 GCA_029007415.1 bacterium | reverse complement strand
GAGCTAAAGTATATGGTTTAAGCATGAAGTAGACGAATATTTACACTGAAAATTAAAAATAATTAGTAACTTTCCCAAATTATGTTAAAATTAATAATAGGGAGGTTAAAGATATGGAATTTAATTTTAAAGGAAAAAAAGCACTTGTTACTGGAGGTGGAAGTGGTCTTGGAAAAGAATGCGCCTTACTATTTGCTAAGAATGGTGCTGATGTTTTAGTAGCAGACTTGTTACCTGAACGAGCAGAACAAGTAGCAACGGAAATTAGAAATTATGGTGTAAATGCTATTGCATATCAAGTAGACGTTACTAATTATGAAGAAGTAGCAGCAATGTATGAAAAAATAGTAACAGAATGGGAAACAGTAGACATCGTTGTTAACTCTGCTGGTGTATGTTTAACGGGAGAATTAGATAAAGAAAGTTTAGAAAATATTGATAAAACAATAGATATAAATATTAAAGGAACAATCTATTCTTGTCGTGAAGCCTTAGCTATTATGCGACCTAATAAATATGGAAAAATAGTAAATATGTCATCAATAGCTGCTAAAGCTTGTTCAGCAGGATTCAGTGTTTATAGCTGTACAAAATCTGCAGTACTAGCTTTAACTGCTAGCTTAGGAAGAGAAGCTGCAAAAGATAGTGTTAACGTTAACTGTATTTGTCCAGGAATTATTAGAACCAATATGTGGGAAGATATTTTAGATCAAATGGCTGGACAAGAAGAAAGTAATAGAGAAAATGTTTGGAACTCTTCTAATAGGTCTACACCAAATGGAAAACCACAAGAACCAATCGATATTGCTTATATGACAGCATTCCTTTGTACTGATGAAGCAAGATATATCACTTCACAAAATATTGGTGTTGATGGTGGTTATACTTTCTAATTATTATTAAGCATTCGAGAGCTATTAATTTAGATAGCTCTTTTTAGTGACATTTTATCTTCACTTTGATAGAATTAAGTTAAGAAAAGAGTATTAATTACAGGGAGAAAGAATATGAAGAAAGTAGTAATTATTGGAGCAGGACCAGCTGGTTTATCTTGTGCTTATGAAATATTAAAAACAGTAAAAGATGTAGAAGTAACTATTCTAGAAGAAGATAAAGAGGTTGGTGGTATCAGTAAAACAGTAAATTATAAAGATAACAGAATTGATATTGGAGGACATCGTTTTTTTACTAAAAATGAAGAAGTAAAGAAACTTTGGTTTGAATTATTACCATTACAAAACAAACCTGCTTATGATGACAAGTTATTAAAAACAGATAAAGAATTTCCAGCAAAGGGAAATGACCCAGAAGTAGAAGATAGTGTTATGTTAATTAGAAACAGAGTAAGTAGAATTTATTATAATCATAAATTTTTTGATTATCCAGTTAATTTTAATCTTAAAACTATTAATAATCTAGGTTTTACCACTACTTGTGCTTGTGGAATGAGTTATTTAAAGTCAACTGTTCATAAACTTGATGAATTTAATCTTGAAAATTTTTATATCAATAGATTTGGAAAAAAACTATATTCTATTTTTTTTGAAGGATATACAACAAAAGTCTGGGGAAGAGCTCCTAAAGAAATAGATGCTAGTTGGGGGAGTCAAAGGGTAAAAGGAATATCAATTAGCAAGGTATTTATTGATTATTTTAAACGAATTTTTCATTTAGAAAATAAAAATAAAGAAACATCTTTGATAGAGTCATTTTATTATCCAAAGTATGGACCGGGTGAATTATATGAGACATTGGCTAAAAAAATTGAAAATTTAGGTGGAAAGATAATTAAAGATGCCAAAGTAGTAAAAATTAAAAAGAATAACATGCACTTAACTTCAGTAGTATATCTAAAAGATGAAAAGTATATTATTTGTAAATGTGATATTTTAGTTAGTTCTATGCCATTAAAAGATTTAATTTCAGCAATGAATGATGTACCAAGAAAAATAGTCAAATTAGCAAGTGATTTACCTTATAGAGACTTTTTAACAGTAGGACTTTTAGTACCATCTTTTAAAGTAGGAGATAGTAATACTATTCACGGAAGTGTAAGCGATAACTGGATATATGTTCAAGATAAAAATGTAAAATTAGGACGAATTCAAATTTTCAATAACTGGTCGCCATATATGGTTAAAGATCCAGTAAATACTGTTTGGATGGGACTTGAATATTTCTGCAATGAAAATGATGATTTTTGGAATATGAAAGACAAAGATATAGTTGCTATGGCAAAAGATGAACTTAGTAGGATGAAATTTTTTGAAGGAGAAGTATTAGATTCAGTGGTTATTAGAGTGAAGAAAGCTTATCCTGCTTATTTCGATAGTTATAAAGAAATAGATAAAATAAGAAATTATTTAAATGAGATAGATAATTTATATTGTATTGGTAGAAATGGTACACACTCTTATAACAATATGGATCATTCAATTTATAGTGGTATAGTTTGTGGTAGAATGATTAAAAACAATGAACATAATTTAGATAAATTGTGGAACATAAACATTGATAAATCATATCAGGAGGAAAAATAATGTTTAAGAAGTATAAACCAAGCAAATATTTATCTTATTTATACTTTTTTATTCCAGTTCTACTTTCTACGATGATAATGATTATTAAAGAAAGAGATATTTGGTTTATCTTAAGTTATGGTAGATATATATTAAAAAATTGTTTTCCACATAATGATATTTTATCAATGCATAGTAATTTTTCTTTAGTAGTTCAACAGTGGTTATCTGATATAATTTATTACCTTTCTTATAAAGTTTTAGGAGGAGTAGGAATATATTTAATAGTATTCATTGTAAACTGTCTGATACTTTATTTCCTTTATAAACTTTGTATGAAAATATCTTCAAATAAGATATTCAATTCTGTTATAACTGCTTCTGTTACTGATATTCTTTTACAAACTTACTTCATTACTTCAAGACCACAAATATTTACCTTTTTGATATTTATATTACTTATTTATATCCTTGAAATATATCGGAAAGAAGATAGTAAAAGTATCTATTTACTTCCTCTTTTATCATTACTATTAATAAATTTACATGCTTCAATGTGGCTTTGTTTCTTTATTTTTAGTATGCCATTTGTAGCAGAATTTTTATTTAAGAAAGATAAAAAAATAATTAAATTAATAATTTTATTAATTATATCCTTTTTAGTAGGTTTTATTAATCCGTATGGAATTAATAGTATGACTTATGCTTTATCAAGTTATGGTATAAAAGCGATAAATGAAACTGTAATGGAAATGTCACCATTTACACTTAGTGGTGTTCTATCTCCTGCTTATTACGTTTTACTAATAACCTTCTTTGGATTAAATATTTATATGTCAGTAAAGAAAAAAGCCTCTATTCATCAAGTATTACTTATCTTTGGAACGTTTTATATGGCTTTACGAAACTTCCGAAACTTAAGTTTTTTCTGTATCTGTGCTTTACCATTTTATAGTAACTACCTTCCTTTTGAAAACAGTGACATAAAAGATGATAAAAGAAAATATAGTAAGTATTTTATAATAACTTCTACAGCCATTATAATTATATTAATAGCTAATATTGCAACAGGAAGCTATACTTTGAAAAATCCTCATCAGAAAGCGATTGATTATCTTAATAAAAATGCCACAAAAGATATAAAACTTTATGCTAATAATGATAATGGTTCTTACTATGTATTTGATGGTTATCACCCTTATATGGATGGAAGAGTAGAAGTCTTTGTCAAAGCCAATAATAAAAAATATGATGTAATGAATGAATGCTATAAGTTAGAGCAAGGAAAATTAAAACCAGAAAAATTTTTAGCTAAATATAACTTTGATTACTTAGTAGTTAGTAATAAAGAAACACTTTATTATTATTTAAAAGATAATAAATCATATGAAAAAATACTAAAAGTAGAAAATAGCTATTTATATAAGAAAAAGTAGGTGATTTGATGTTTAAAAAATATAAACCAAGTAAATATTTATGTTACTTATATTTTATCTTACCTATTGTAGTTATGCTTAATACTTATAGTAATAAAGAAAGTGATATTTGGTTTTTACTATCTTACGGTAGAAAAGTCTTAACTAATGGTTTTCCTAAATATGATTTTTTATCAATGCATAGTAACTTATCCTTTGTAATGCAACAATGGTTATCAGCAGTATCATTTTATTCTGTTTATAAAGTCTTAGGGGGGACAGGACTATTTCTCCTAGTATTTACTGTTAACTTACTAATAATGTATTTCTTATACAAATTATGCATGTTAATAACTGATAACAAAGTTTTTAATTCAGTAATAACTGTTTGTGTTATCGATATATTGTTACAAACATTTTTCCTAGTACCAAGACCATTTCTATATAGTTTATTACTATTCATCATTATCATCTATATATTAGAATTATTTGTAAAGAAAAATAGCAAAGCTATCTATCTATTACCAATAGTATCATTATTACTAATTAACTTTCATGCTTCGATGTGGTTATGTTTATTCATATTTAGTATGCCCTTTCTAGTAGAACTTTTCTATTTATATTATAAACACCGAGATAAAAGAATATCTAAATTAATAGTAATATTGTTTATATCTTTTTTAGTTGGCTTTATTAATCCATATGGTATAAAGAATATGTTTTACTCTCTTACTTCTTATGGAGTTGATATTATTAATAAAGAAATAATAGAAATGTCTAATTTGACATTTAAAGAACCTTTGGACTTACCTAACCATTTCTTTTTAGTATCATTATTCATATTATTAAGTTTTATGATTTTTAATAAAAAGAAACCAACTATAAGACAGATATTTTTGACTTTTGGAGTAATTTATATGGCTTTCTCCAACTTTCGAAATGTAAGTATCTTTTATGCTTGTGTTCTACCTTATCTTAGTATGTATTTACCATTTGAAGAAACGAATACTAAGGAAATACCTATCAAATTATACATATCAGAAATAATAATAGTTTTACTGATTTTAGGTATTAATATAAATAATAATAAATACTATTTAAAAAACAATAATCAAAAATATATTGATTATCTTGATAAATATGCTAATAAAGACATAAAACTTTATGCTGATTATAATAATGGTTCTTACTTTGAATATAGTGGCTATCGTCCATATATGGATAGTAGGGCAGAAATATTTATTAAAAAGAATAATGGAAAAGAAGATATCTTTGATGAAGCTTGCAAAGTTAAGAAAGGAACAATTAATTATAAAAAATTTTTGCAAAAATATGATTTTGATTATATTATAGTAGAAGATGATGACTCTTTATACTATTATTTAAAGAATGATAAAAGTTATCGAGTTGTTTTAAAAGGAAAACATAAAAAACTATATAAAAAGGAAGTGAAATAGTAAATGCAAAGAAAAGATTATATATCATGGGATACATATTTTATGAGTATTGCTAAACTATCATCATTAAGAAGTAAAGATCCTTCAACACAAGTTGGAGCTTGCATTGTAAGTAGCGATAATAGGATATTATCAATTGGTTATAATGGAGCACCAAATGGTTTTGATGATGAAGATTTTCCTTGGGAAAGAGAAGGCAATCCAGTAGATACTAAATATATGTATGTTTGTCACGCTGAATTGAATGCTATATTAAACTTTAGGGGAAACAAAAGAGATTTAGAAGACTCTAAACTATATGCTTCCTTGTTTCCTTGTAATGAGTGTGCTAAAGCGATAGTTCAATCAGGAATAAAAGAAGTAATATACCTAGATAATAAATATAAAGATACAGATAGTTGTGTTGCTTCTAGGAGATTGTTTGATACCTGTGGAGTAAGTTATCGAGAATTTAATAAAGATATCGATAAAATTACAATTAATCTTAATAATTAACATAAAATACCTCGGAGGGAAATATGTTAGATAATTTAAAAATTGGAGAAAAAGTAAATTCTAAGGAGTTTATCTTTGAAAATAAAGATATAAAAGAAAATGATGATGTTTATCAAAGAATAAATGGAAAAAGTTATCAAAAGAATGATGATATATCACTTGATGATTTAACTTATATTAAGATGTTACATTATAATTATGATGGTGATGTAGTTGTAGGTGAGATGATTGTTAATAAAGTAATAATTGATGAAGTGCGAGAAGTATTTTCTAATTTGTTCTTATTAAAGTATCAAATCAATTCTATGCGTTTAATAGATGATTTTTGGTATAAAGATGGTGTAACTACTGATAGAAATAGTGTTACAAATAATAATAGTAGTAGTTTTTGTTATAGAAAGATACCTAATAGAACTACTTTATCAAATCATGCTTATGGACTTGCTATTGATATTAATCCATTAGATAATCCCTATACACCAAGAAATAGTGATGGAACATTTGATGATAGTTTATTAACTGCTTATGAGAAAAACTTGTTAGTTGATAGAGAAGAAAAAGCCAAAGAAAATAAACATATTATTACTCTTAATGATTCTATTTGTAAAGTATTTGATAGTGTTGGTTATGAATGTGGAGGAATATGGCCATTACAGAGTGATGAGTGGTCTTGTGATTGGCAACATTTTGAACCGAATGAAACTAAGATGAAAGAAATAAAGAAAAGAATGTCAGCTGTAAAGAAGAGTAAGACTTTATAAAAGAAGACTCATACATTTTTGCTGTATGAGTTTTAATTTGTCTAATATTGATGATAAGGATAGTATCCACCAGCAAGAAATTGCGTGTCATTTTGCTGAGGAGTAGATTCTCTTCTTGAAGAACCAGAATATGATAAATATTTACTTCTTGCTTTTTTTATTATCTCTCCTTTGGGATATCTAGGTATTCCATATACGTATTTGCTTTCTCTTTCTAATCTTTCTTTCTCTAATTCTTGTTTTCCTTCTTTTTTAATTTTTAACATTTCTGTTCCATCTAAATCAATTCCCTTCTCTTTTAGTTCATTAAAGTAACTATTTACCTTAACTGTTATATCATAGGGCTCCTTTTTTATTATATTAGCAACATCTTGCGCTATTTCTTCTTTAGCTTTTGTAACAAATGGCTTTTTTACAGAAGCTATATAATCAATCATTATACATGCATCCGTTTTTCTTAAATTATTAAGTAACATTCTTATTTCTTTATCAACTAATGTTAAAGTATCTACTGCACTTAAGTTATTTGTTTCCTTTTCTTCTTTTATTTTATCAATAGCTAATTTTAATTTATCTTTAACAAAATATTCCATTCTAACAATTCTTATATATTCACTATACCAATCTTCCATCTAAATCTTCCTCCTATTCCTAATGTTTATAATAAAATGTTAAAAAGAAAAAGCCAATGTTATTTTCTAAAGAAATAGTGACTTAGTTAGAAAGTTAAAAGAACAGTTTCTTTTTGTAAAAAAACTATTGACGAACGTATATTTGATAATTATAATATAGATAATTCATAAGAAATGGGGAAAAATATATATTAACTGTTTATAATAAAGATGAGGAGGAAAGATATGTTTGAATTAGTATCAAAATTTAAACCAAGTGGAGATCAGCCACAAGCGATAGAAAAATTAGTAAAAGGAATAGAATCTGGAGTAAAAGAGCAGGTATTACTAGGTGCTACAGGAACAGGTAAAACTTTTACTATGGCAAATGTTATTCAAAGAACCAATAAACAAACTTTAATACTTGCACATAATAAGACATTAGCAGGTCAGTTATATGCGGAGATGAAGGAATTATTTCCTAATAATCATGTTTGTTATTTTGTTTCTTATTATGATTATTATCAACCTGAAGCATATGTTCCTAGTACCGATACTTATATTGAAAAAGATTCATCAATAAATGATGAAATAGATGAATTGCGTCATGAAGCTACATCTTCACTTTTAACTTATAAAGATACTATAGTTGTAGCATCAGTATCTTGTATATACGGTATTGGAGAAGTAGAAGAATATCAAAATAAAATGTTAACTCTTAGTATAGGAGACGAAATAGAAAGAGATAAAGTTCTAGCTAAATTAGTAGAAATGCAATTTGAAAGAAATGATTTTGACTTTCATCGAGGAACATTTAGAGTAAGAGGCGATATAGTGGAAATAATACCAGTTAACCAAGATAAAACTGGTTATAGAATTGAGTTTTTTGGTAGTGAAATAGATAGAATAAGTGAAATAGACGTTTTAACAGGAGCAATTGTTACTAATAAAAAGACAATAAGTATCTTTCCAGCTAGTCACTTTGTAGTAAGTGATGAAAAATTAAAAGCTGCTATTAAAAGAATAAAAAGTGAGTTAAAAGAACGATTAGAGGAACTAAAGAAGGAAAATAAATTATTAGCAGCAGAAAGATTAGAACAACGAACAAATTATGATTTAGAAATGTTAGAAGAGACTGGTTTCTGTCACGGAATAGAAAACTATTCTGCCCCAATGGCTGGTAGAGAAAGAGGAGAAACTCCTACCACATTAATGGACTTCTTTAATGATGATTATTTACTAATTGTAGATGAATCACATGTTACTTTACCACAGGTAAGAGGAATGTATAATGGTGACAGGGCTAGAAAGATGAATCTTGTCGATTATGGTTTTAGACTTCCGAGTGCCTTAGATAATAGACCATTAAAATATGAGGAATTTGAAAAAAAGATAAATCAAGCAATTTACGTATCAGCTACACCAGGAGATTATGAACTTCTAAAAACAGATGGTGATTATGTTGAACAAATCATTAGACCGACAGGTCTACTTGACCCTACTATCGAAGTAAGAGAATCGGAAGGACAAATTGATAACCTAATAGAAGAAATAAGAATTAGAAAAGAAAAAAATGAAAGAGTATTAATTACGACTTTAACAATTAGAATGGCTGAAGAACTTGCCAATTATCTAAAAGATGTTGATATAAAAGTTGCTTATTTACATACTGAAATTAAAACTTTAGAACGTTTACAAATAATTCATGACCTAAGAATTGGCAAATATGATGTAGTAGTTGGAATAAACCTTTTAAGAGAAGGAATAGATATACCAGAAGTGTCGTTAATAGCTATTTTAGATGCTGATAAAGAAGGATTTTTACGAAGCGAGCGAAGCTTAATTCAAACGATAGGTCGTTGTGCTAGAAATAAAGATGGCCACGTTATTATGTATGCTGATAAAATAACTGATAGTATGCAAAAAGCTATTGATGAGACAGCAAGAAGAAGAACTATTCAAGATAAATATAATAAAGAACACAATATAACTCCTAAAACTATTGTCAAGGAAATAAGAGAAGTAGTAAGTAATATAGATAAGACTAGTAAGAAGAAAACTAAGAAGTTAACTAAACAAGAAAAATTAGACGAAATTGAAAGAATAGAAACAGAAATGATGAATGCGGCTAAAGAATTAGATTTTGAACGTGCCATGGAATTAAGAAATATTCTATTTGAAATGAAAGTCGATACTCAAAAATAATAGTTTAATTTAGTACTAGTGTGGTACAATAAGATTATAGTGAGGTACATATGAAAGAAAGAATATTAAAGATATTAAAAGAAAAAGGAAAAAGTTTAACAGTCTTTGAATTAGAAGAAGAACTAGGTACTAGTAATTTAGAAGAATTATTATCTATTTTAAATGATATGGAAATAGAAACAAGTATCTATCATACTAATAAAGATAAATATATGTTATTTGAAGATAGTCACTTATTAAAAGGATATTTACACTCAAATAAAAAAGGTTTTGGGTTTGTAGATGTTGATTCATTAACTGAAGATGTTTATATTAGTGCTGATAATATGAATGGTGCTATTCATGGTGATTATGTAATTGTAGAATTAACTTCTAAAAAAGATTTAGGCCGTCTAGAAGGTAGAATAATTAGAGTATTAAAGCACGAAACTAATACTTTTGTTGGAGAAATTAACTTTTATAAAAATGTTGGAAAAGTAAAATTGGATGAAGATAAAGTTAATCTAGAAATATTAATAAGTAAAGAAAATTCTTTAAATGCTGTAGATGGACATAAAGTAGTAGTAGAAATAATTAAAAGAATTAGTAATCATCAAGCAGAAGGAAAAGTTTTAAGAATTATTGGACATAAAAATGATCCAGGTGTTGATATTTTATCTATTGTGGAAAAATATCATATAAATAGTAGTTTTCCAGAAGATGTGGTAGAAGAAGTAAAAACTTTACCAATGGAAGTATCAGAAGCAGATATGAAAGGGAGAAGAGATTTACGTGATAAAGTAATTTTTACTATTGATGGTGATGATACAAGAGATATTGATGATGCTGTTAGTATAGATAAAAAAGAAAATGGTAACTATGTATTAGGTGTTCATATAGCAGATGTTTCATACTATGTTAAAGAAGGAAGTCCACTTGATAAGGAAGCAATGGATAGGGGAACATCAGTTTATCTTGTAGATAGAGTAATTCCAATGTTACCGCATGAGTTATCAAATGGTATTTGTTCTTTAAATCCTAATGTTGACCGTTTAGCAATAAGCTGTGTTATGGAGTATGATAATCAAGGAAAATTAGTTGATTATGATATCTTTGAAAGCGTTATTAAATCAAGAAAACAAATGACTTATAAAAAAGTTAATAGCATAATAGAAAAAAATATTGTTCCAGAAGGGTATGAAGACTTTGCAGATGATTTAAGAACAATGGAGGAGTTAGCACAAATTTTAAGAAAAGCAAAGACCAAACGTGGTTACATTGATTTTGATGTTGATGAACCTAAAATATTAGTAGATGAAAATTGTAAACCAACTGATGTTGTTTTAAGAGAAAGAGGTCTTGGTGAAAATTTAATAGAAGACTTTATGATTGCTGCTAATGAGTGTGTTGCAAGTCATATTTTCTATATGAATTTACCATTTATTTATCGTGTGCATGAGTATCCTAAACAAGAAAGAATTCAAAGTTTCTTAGCATTTGTTAGTAATTTGGGTTATCACATTACAGGAAATATCAAAGACAATAAACCAACCACTGTTCAACATATTTTGAATAGTTTAAAAGATAAAAAAGAATTTCCAATTTTATCAAGTTTATTATTGAGAAGTATGCAAAAAGCTGTATATTTACCACAGAATTTAGGGCATTATGGTTTAGCTAGTCCTTGTTATACCCACTTTACGTCTCCAATTAGAAGATATCCCGATACAACTGTTCATAGATTATTAAGAACTTACTTATTTGATCATGATATGTCTCCTCAAACTCTTCATCATTGGGAAGAAAAGTTGATATTTGTAGCAGATCATTCTTCTGCAATGGAACGTGCATCTATTGATTGTGAACGTGAAGTTGAAGATATGAAGATGGCTGAGTATATGGAAAATCATATCGGTGAAGAATATGACGGAATGATTTCATCAGTTATGAGCTTTGGTATGTTTGTTCAATTGGATAATCTAATAGAGGGATTAGTACCTCTTAGACTATTAGATGATTATTTTGTTTATGATGAAGAGCGAATGACTTTAACGGGAGAAAGAACAAATATACGTTATACAATTGGCGAAAAAGTAAGAATTAAAGTGGTAGCTGCTAATAAGCAAGCAAAAACTATAGATTTCAAAATTGTTAAAAAGATTTAGGTGATTATATATGGAAAGTATGCAAAAGAAAAGAAAAATAATAGTAATAATTTTAGGAATAATAATGATTATTTTAATCTCTTTACTTGCTGCTTTCCTTTATATTAAAAATAATCAAAAAACAAAAGCGGTAGAACCAGTTAAGACATCAGAAGAAGAAAAAAAAGATACAAAAAAAGAAATGTCAGCTTCACTATTTATGGTGGGAGATGCGCTTATTCATAGTACTATTTATATGGATGCTAAAACTAATGATGGTAGTTACGATTTTAAACCTATGCTAGAAAAAATAAAACCAATTGCTAGTAAGTATGATTTAGAATATTACAATCAAGAAACAGTTTTAGGTGGAGTAGAATTAGGTCTATCAAACTATCCAAGATTTAATTCTCCTTATGAAGTTGGAGATGCCTTCATTGATTCTGGTTTTAACTTAGTTTCTCTTGCTACTAATCATACAATGGATAAAGGTGAACAAGGGGTATTAAATTCTCTATCTTACTGGAGTAAGCAACCAAGTGTATTAACAGCAGGAAGCTATACTTCTTTTGAAGATAGAGATAAAAAAGTAATCAAAGAAATAAATGGAATTAAATATGCTTTCTTTTCTTATACAACTTGGACTAATGGATTAGAAACACCAACTGGTAAAGAATATTTGAATAATGTTTATAGTGAAGAACTAGCAAAAAATGATATTGAAAGAGTAAAAGATGAAGCCGATGTTATAATAGTAGCAATGCACTGGGGTACTGAGTATTCAAAAGGAATAAGTGATTCTCAAGTAGAAATAGCTAATTATTTATCAAATCTTGGTGTTGATATTATTATAGGAAGTCATCCTCACGTAGTAGAACCTATTGAATTTATTGGAAAAACAATGGTTATATATTCTTTAGGTAATTTTATCTCTGATCAAGTTGGTGTAGAAAGATTGACAGGGTTAATGGTAAGTGTAAATATTCACAAAACTGTGGAAAAAGATAATACTACTATCAGTCTTGAAAATCCTGAAGCTGAACTTATTTATACTTATTCTGCTGCGTATCCTCGAAAAAGAAATTTCTTAGTTTATCCATATAGTGAATTAAATGATGATATTTTAAAAGGATATAAAGAGTATTATAATACTTATAAAAATGTTGTTTTATCAAAGACAGACCAAGTAAAAATGAAAGATATAGAAAGGTGATGAAGATGGAAATACTAAATAGAAAAGCAAGACATGATTATTTTATAGATGAGTCTTTAGAATGTGGAATTGTTCTTAAAGGGACAGAAATAAAATCTATTAGAAAAGGTAGTGCTAACCTTAAAGATTGTTATGCAAGAATTAAAAATGGTGAAGTCTTTCTAGTTAATATGTATATTGCTCCGTATGAAGAAGGTAATTTATTTAATCACGAAGAGACAAGAAGTAGAAAACTCTTGCTTCATAAAAAACAGATTAAGAAATTAGCTGTAAAAGTGGAACAAGAAGGCTATACATTAATACCACTAAAGATATACTTTGTAAGAGGAAGAGCTAAAGTAGAACTTGGTGTATGTCGTGGTAAGAAAAATTACGATAAAAGAGAAACTATAAAAGAACGAGATATTAATAGAGATATAGCTAAGCAAATAAAATATCACTAATAGACAACTAAAGTTTAATATGATATAATATAGCTACTTGGGGATGTCTTGGTTTCGACAGGAATAGTAGAGCATAGATAGCAAGTCGAGTTATCTACGTTACAGATTAAACCAGAATAACTGGAAACAAAATTAAAAATGTACTTGCAAGACTTAGTGGAAACACTAGTTTAGCATTTGCCTAAGAATAGGCTTGTACGCTGTCTTTCTTAATTTCTTACGTTAAGAATGTACGGTTCACTTTAGTAAGATATAGTTATTTATCGTCTTAGTGAATAATTGAATATTATAAGACTAGAATTGTAGTTTGGTTGATTGTTTCTTTACTATAATTTGAACTTAATAAACAATCTAAGCTTGCAGAAGTTTATGTGGCTCTATTTTTGGACAGGGGTTCGATACCCCTCATCTCCACCAAATAAGTATTAAGCTCGATTATTTCGAGATAACATATTACTACTTTCGAATTAATGAGAGTAGTTTTTTTAAAATTAATATGAGAAAGAGGTTTATCTCAAATGAAAGAAATGTTTAAAAGTGCTGTCCATATGATAATAATGAATAATGATAAACTATTAATACAAAAAAGAAAAGGAACCAAATTATGGCCTGGATATTATGCTCTTCCAGCTGGTCACATTGATGTTGGTGAAAATCAGTATAAAGCTCTAATTAGAGAAGCCAAAGAAGAACTAGGTATTGAAATTAATCCTAAAGATATAATTAATAGTTACGTAGTATTAAGAAGAAATTATTTTGAAATTGATGGAAAAAAATTAGAACCATACATTGATTATTACTTTGAAATATCAAAATATCAAGGTGTCCCATCAATAGTAGAACAAGATAAGTGTGATGAATTAATATGGGCTGATATTAATGATTTACCTAGCCCTTTTATTAATTATGAAGGAGAGTTTTTAAAGGATAAAAGTATAACAACATATGATTGCAAAATAGATGGAGCTTATGTTAAAAAGATATAGGTAATTATGATTAAATTTTATAAAGAACTAGAAGATAGAAAAAATCAATATTTAACATTTTTTGAAAATAATGATAAAAATAATTACAAACTCGAAGTTAACTCAATACCATTAAATTATTATCAAACAAATCTTGAATTGTTTAATATAATAAGGAATCTTGATTTATTATATATGAATACCGTTTCTTGGAATTTTGATAAAGTAGAAAACTTTACCTTTTTTGACGTTGATGAAATAGCTAATAAATATCTAGCAGGCAGTAATTTGGAAACATGTGATATTTCTAATTCTTTTAAATGTGTTCTTGATTTTCTTTTAACAAAATTTAGTTATTCAGCATCAGGAGATAACTATTATGATTATTTATATCAGTACGTTACTTCAATATTAAATATTTATTTGCTCAATTCAAAGATATTTTTAAGTGATAGAAAAGATTTAATTGAATATTTTACTGCCGTAAAAACTGTAGCAAGATTTCAAGGAAAATTATCATTAACCATAGAAAAGAAAATAAATCAAAAAATTAATGAATTGAATAATCGTAAGTTAATTATATCGGCAAAATCTAAAAAAATACAGTTTTTATTACCTGATTCTTGGTATATTACACCATCTGGTGAATTATATAATTCTATGGGAGAAACTGGTCATAAAGAAGTAAATCTAAAATATGCTTATATGGATGAAATTAAGCAAAATTTAAGTAAAAAATCTACTTCAAAATATTATTTAAAAAAAGTCTCTGTCATAAATTCAAATGGTTTTATAACTTATTTTGATTATAAAGAAGGGCTGAATTTAGTTTATAATTTTTCTGGTTTTGATAATAACAAAAGTTATGATAAAGAGTTAATCAAATTAGTATTAGGTATTTATAATGCTCATATTTGCTTTTCTAAATTTTTTGAAGAATTAAAAGAAAAGTCCTCTAATTATGTTGAAGACTTAAATTATATTGAAGAACTAGGAATGGAAGATTTATTAATAAGGTGTTGTGGTTTTCATAAAATATCCAGTCAAACTACAAAAACTATTACTACCAGTTGCATTGATTATGAAAATCAATTTGGCAATTATATAAGTAATGGGTGGCATATCGATTTTATTCCTCCTATCATAATAAATGAAAATAAAGGTAGATTAGAAGAATATCCAAAAGAATCACTAGTTATTAGAAAAATATTAAAAAAATTTTAGTAAAAGTTTTGGTATTTCAAAATAGTTGTATATTATTTTAGAATTTTCTATAATAATTAATGAAAACAATAAAATGGCTGGAGGAATAAGAATGAATCAAGGAAAAATAATCGTTATCGAAGGTGCTTGTGATGGAATAGGAAAAACAACTCAATATGAATTACTGTATAAACATCTCTTAGCAGATAACAGCAAAGTAACAACACACCATTTTCCAAGTTATAATGTATATCAAGGAAAAGGGGTTGAAGAATACCTAAAAGGAAACTATGGTAAATTAGATGAATTAAGTCCTTATTTTATAAACAATCTTTATGCTAGTGATAGAGCAATTACTTGGTATACTAAACTAAAAATAGCTTATGAAAAAGGAGATACCCTATTATTAGATAGATACACAACCTCAAGTTTAATTTATCAATCAGCATTTTTTGATAATATAGAAGAGAGAAAAGAATTTATCGATTATGCTAGTGATTATGAATATAACAAATTAGGTATGAAAAAACCAGATATAGTTATCTTTTTAACGGCACCATTTGAACTAGTTAATAAGCTTCGAGAAGAAAGACAGGATAATGCTGGTATAGCGAATGATATTTATGAAAGAAATGTTAAATATATGAAAAAAATATATGATAATTCCCTATTTGTAGCAAGGTATCTATCTTGGAATATAATAGAATGTAGTGAAAATGGTAAAATGAAAGATATAAATGCTATACATAACGAAATATATGAGTTAATAAATAAAAATTAGTCTTTGTTAGACTGATTTTTTTCTTTCGACAAAAGTTTCTCATCTTAACTGTTATATTAGAAAAAAGGAGGGAAGATGAGAAAAAAAGTAGCAGTTGTCAGTATAATAATATGTCTATTAATAATTATGATTCCTGATAGAGTGAAAGAAACTCCTCAAGTGGATAAACAAGCCACTAATGTCCAAGCTACAGATATAAATACCACTGCCACAGTTAAGGAAGAAGATAAAAATAAAGATGAAAAATTAACATTATCAATAAATGATTTAATTCAAAATGAAAAAGTAATGCAAACAACTGATAATGAATTTTATATGAATCATAATGATAAAAAAGAAAAGTTTATTGGTGGAAGTTTATTTGTTGATTATCGAATAGACCTTAACAATACAAGGAAAATAATTATTTATGGACATAGTTCTTCAACTGTAGATATTCCGTTTACAAAATTACTAGGATATAAAAAACAGTCATTTCTAACAAGTCATCCTAATATAGAATTAACTTATCCAGATAAAAAAGAAACTTATCAAATATTTACAGTTATGCTCTTGAAAGAAGATTATTTTTACACAAGATTAGCACTTGATGATGAAAAGTTTATTAAACATTTAGAAGAACTAAAGAAAAAATCTATATATGATACAGGTATAAATATAGAAAATACAAATAAAATATTAATACTACAAACCTGCTCGCAAGATGAAGATGGACAATATCTTGTGATTGGGGCAAAATTAAAGGAGAAAATATGATAAAAAAATTATTTTTTATGAGTTTAGTAACAATAATGTTACTGATAAGTAGTATTCCAGTATCTGCTAAAAACATAAGTAAATATCAAACAACAAAAGAGACAGAAAAAGTTTTATCCACAGGAATTGTGGAAAATATAGATGTACATATATCAAGAAAAGTTATTGATTCGGTAACTGCAACTTATACAATACCAGAAGATTATAATGAAGATACTATAAATATAGTACCAACCATCTTTAAAGCAATTAGTGAAAGTGATGGTTATGTTCCAGGAGATGGAATTAAAGTTAATATTCAAATAATAAATAAATCAAATAATAAATATTTATATAAAGATAAAAGTTTTATTTTATCAACAATGGATATTAGTAATTATGAAGAAAAATTAGAAAATAGTAAAGGTTTTGATGGACAAGTAATAGCTGGAACTTTTGGACCAAATAGAACAGCAAATTCAGCCTTAAGAGCTCTATATCAGAAAAGTATCAAGAAGGATATGTTAACAGATGAAGCATTAGGAAATCAATTACAACAAAATGGTTACAAAGGAATAGAAGAATTAAATAAATACTATTTAGATTTCTATAATAATAAATATAATCTAAAATGTACTAATCTAGAAGATTTACCAGCTAATGTAGTAAGTGAACTATTTAATGGAAACAATTATCCTATTAAAGAAAGTAATTTAGAAGTAGCTGAACTTGGCTATGACTACTGGTATAACGTATTATTTAGTGTCCTATTTGGCGATGAAAAATATGATTATAAAACAAGTAATTTAACAGCAATTGGAAGTTATATGCGAAATAGAGAATTAGGTAATGATTACTTCACAAAAGATTTAGGAACAATTAATCCATCAAGTGAAAACAGTTTAACAACAATGAACTTCTATATAAACGGTCCATATACTACAAATGCTTATATGAACTATGAATTTAGTGCCTATATTGAATTTCAATTAACTAAAGAACAACCAAAAGAAATAGAAATCATTAATGTAGATGAAGAACCAAGTGATGAAATAATTCCACCTAAGACAGGTGTTTAGTATCAGTTGATTACAACTGATATTTTTTTGTATAAAAGTAAAAACTTTATCAATAATAATAGTGGAAGGTGATAAAAATGAATTATGAAAAAGTACCCACTATTATTTCTACAAAAGATTTAGATTATTTAGAAGATATGTTTAATTGGAATTATCTAGCTTATAAAAAAATGATTAATTCAATTGATATGATAAATAATCTAGAAATAGAAGAGACAATAGAAAAAGCAGGAGATACTTTTAAAGAAAATATGAATATCATACTAGATATTCTAAATGAAGGAGGAACTCATGAATAAAGAAATATCTAATACTATGATAGAAGTGGAAGAAGGAATAGAACTAAATGATAAAGATTATATAAGTGATTTATTAGCAACTCTAAAAGCTATGGTTAAAGATTATACAGTAGCTTTAACAGAAGTTAGTAATGAAGAATTGTTTAGTAAATATAAAGAAATGTATGATAAGTTGTTAAATCTACAAAGAGAAACATTTGAAGTTATGTTTAGATGTGGTTTTTATAAACTAGAAGAAGCAGGAGAGATAAAAGTCACAGAAAAGTATCAAACATTATTAGAAGAACAAGAAAAAATAGAAGGAGAATAATATGAAAGAAACAAATGAATTATTAGAACATATATATAAAGATGCTTCAATGGGAAGTTATACAATGGAGCATTTGTTAGAAGAACTCAAAGAAAGAGATAATAAAATTAAAGGCATAGCAGAAGATATTTTAAAAGAATATCAAGAATTTAAAAGTAAGTCGAAGGAACAATTAAAAAAAGAAAATATCAAACTAGAAGAAGAAGGACTTATTGCCAAGATGATGTCCACTATGGGAATTAGTAAGGAAGTAAAGAAAGATAATAGTGATGCTGCTATAGCTGATATGTTAATTAAAGGTGTATCAATGGGTTCTATTGAAATGGAAAAGAAAATAAAAGATTTTGCTAAAGAAGCTAATAAAGAAGATAAAAAATTGGCTGAAGATTTTCTAAAGTTTCAACAGCGAACTGTGGATAAACTGAAAGAATACTTATAAAACTGTGGAAAACGGTTTTTTCTTTTGCAATTGAGGAAATTTTAGGTAAAATAATGATATACTTATAAAGAGAAGGTGAATTATGTTAGAATTAAAAAATATAAATAAAAGTTATAAAACTGGCAACTTTGTTCAACATGCTTTGAAAAACGTGAATTTAAGCTTTCGAAAAAATGAGTTTGTTGCTATTCTTGGTCCCTCAGGTAGTGGAAAAACCACTTTACTAAATATAATTGGTGGTTTAGATAGATATGATTCTGGTGATTTAATTATTAATGGAAAAAGCACTAAAAAGTTTAAAGCAACAGAATGGGATAGTTATCGAAATAACTGTGTCGGCTTTATCTTTCAGTCTTATAACTTAATAAGTCATATAAGTGTCTTAGAAAATGTGGAAATGGCTTTGACTTTATCTGGTTATAAAAGAAAAAATAAGAAAGAAAAAGCTTTAGAGGCTTTAGAAAAAGTCGGTTTAAAAGATCACGCTTATAAAAAACCAAATCAGCTAAGTGGTGGTCAAATGCAAAGAGTAGCAATTGCGCGAAGTTTAGTAAATGACCCTGATATAATTCTTGCTGATGAACCAACGGGAGCGCTTGACTCTGCTACTAGCGTTCAGATAATGAATCTTATTAAAGAAATAGCTAAAGATAAATTAGTAATAATGGTAACTCATAATCCAGAACTTGCTAAAGACTACGCTAATAGAATAATAGAATTTAAAGACGGAGAAATTTTATCAGATTCAAATCCAATTAATAGTGAAGAAGAAAACCTTGGAAAAGTTCATATCAAAAAAACAGTATTAAGTTATTTATCAGCAATTCATTTATCTTTTAATAACATAAAAACTAAAAAGGGTAGAACCTTTTTAACAGCTTTTGCAGCATCAATTGGAATAATTGGCATTGCCTTGATTCTATCTTTATCAACCGGCTTTCAACTTCAAATAGATAAATTTGAGAAAAGTACCTTATCACAAATGCCAATAACTATTAGCAGTCAAGCTATGCAAATGGATGAATCAACTATTGAAGAACAAATGCAAACTAATACTGATAAGAAAGATAAGTATCCAAGTGAAAAGGTAGTAAAACCAACAGAATCAGTTGTGGAAAAAATGATTCATACTAATAATATTACTTCTGATTATTTAAATTACATAGATAGTATTGATAAAAATATCTTGAGTGGAATATCATATCTTAAAAAGACAAGTCTTAATCTAGTGACTGTGGATAAAGATAATAATTATAAAAAAATAGATATGTCGAACAGTATGTCATATCAATTATTTCCCACTAGAACTAGTGAAAAAGAAACTGGTGTAGTGGAAGATAATTATGATGTACTAGCAGGTAGTATTGATAGTAAAGAAATAGGTTTAATTTTAGCGATAGATTCAAAAAATGGTGTCGATAAGTCATTAATTGAAAGTTTAGGTTTTGATTCAACTAAAAATATCTCATTTAATGATATTTTAAATAAAGAAATAAAATTAGTTATTAATAATGATTATTATAAACAATTAGGAGCAAACTTCATACCTGACACTGATTATGAGAAAATGTACAATAGTGAAAATAGTATAACAGTTAAAATAAAAGCCATCATTAGAGGTAAAGAAGATAAAGAAATGTTTACTAATCAAGCAGCTATTTATTATACAGGAGCATTAGTAGATAAGATTATTTCTATAAACAAAGAAAGTGACATTGTAAAGAAACAAGAAGAACTAGATTATAATATTTTAACAGGAGCAAATTTTGATGAAACTACAACTAAGAATGATGTTCTTGCTTATCTAGGAGCAGATGAAATACCTGCAGTAATTTATCTTTATCCGAAAGATTTTAAAAGTAAAGATAAAATAACTAGTTATTTAGATAAATATAATAAAAATAAAAAAGATGAAGATAAAATTACTTATACAGATATGGCTAAATTAATGAGTAGTTTATCAAGTGGCATAATGGATGCTATTACAGTAGTTTTAATTGCTTTCTCTTCAATTTCTTTAGTGGTATCTAGTATAATGATAGCTATAATTACTTATATATCAGTCTTAGAAAGAACTAAGGAAATTGGAATTTTAAGAGCTTTAGGTGCACGAGCTAAAGACATAACGAGAGTGTTTAATGCTGAAACTATGTTAATTGGTTTATGTAGTGGAATCTTAGGATTAGTTATTGCTTATCTGTTAACATTTCCAGCTAACAGAATAATAGAAAATTTATCAGGATTAGCTTATGTAGCAAAATTAAATCCTATTCATGCTCTTATTCTCTTATTAATTAGTGTTTCTCTAACGGTACTTAGTGGTTTTATTCCTGCAAAAATGGCTAGTAAAAAAGACCCAGTAGTAGCACTTAGAACAGAATAATCTTTTAAAAAGAAAAAAACTCTGCTATAATTGAGTAGTAGAGTTATCTACGCCGACTTAGCTTAGTTGGTAGAGCAACGCATTCGTAACGCGTAGGTCGAAGGTTCGAGTCCTTTAGTCGGCACCATTAAAGATTATTTAAATTTCTTATGAAGTTCATTTTTTCATAAGAATACACAATAAACAGTAAACACAATAGTAAAAATAATATAAAATGCACAATAATTCAAAAAAATTGTGCATTTTTGTTGTAAAAACATAAAAAAGTATATAAGTTATACCTAGAAATGAAAACTTAAAAAATAGAGTATTGTAATTACACCATTAATCTAAATTGTAACTTTTGTTTTTTGATGTTGCCTATATAAATAGTTGCTAAACCTTTTTCATTTTTTTCAACTTGGACCACTAAAACCTTGTCCAAATTCTTTAGTAAGTTTATTAGAAAAAGATTTAATTATTTTGTTTTGTGATGCTTGTAATTATATTCATTAATAAGTATGACAATCACATAAAAAGTTGATGTTGTAAATGTCAATATTTTCAAAGTTAAAAAAATTGTGTTAATTTTTTCTTTAATGTAAGATTACTTATAGATGTATCTAATCATGAAAGGTTAAAGACAATTTTTCTGATAATAGTGATATTATCAATAGAATTTTTGGATAGTAGAATAATCTTCGTCTAAATTACACATAATCTTCAATGAAGTGAATTTTCTATATTCCAGTGTTCTCTAGTTATTTTTTTGAAATGTTGAGTGGAAAATTGCTAACTTAAAATATAATAATTTTTAGTAACTGTTACTTTACCATTTTCTTCTCTCTAAATATCCATTCTTCCAATTGATCTAACTGATTGCCATTTTTCTTATTATGAATACAATTAGTATCATAGGAAATATGATAAGTTCTCTTTTCAATTCTGCCATATTCATTTTCATATGGAGTTTCTAAAATATCAATATTAACATGTAGTTCTTTTTGTTTACTATATCTTTAATCCATTCAATAAAATTTTTGTGCAATTGCAATAAGTATTTAGATACTTTCTCTTTATTATTTGCTATAATATATCTGGAAGAATGTATAAACTATAAAGAATAATAAAAGGAAATTGTAAGAGTGAATAGTAGAAAAAGTGAGGTGATATATACATGGCATGCTATTTAAAAGAGTTAGACTTAACAATGACCGAAGATGAATATGAAATGTTTCAGGATATCCCAGCTAAAGAATCTGGCTCAACTAATGAGGCTTATGGTATTCCGTATGACAAATTCAAAAATTATTTAAAAAAAGAAATTAATAGAAAATATAATAAAGTAACTCATGATGACACACCAACTATTTCTTATATAATGTATGATGATGGTAAACCAATAGGATTAATATGTTTAAGGACTGAAATAGATGACAATTGGGTGAGATGGTCAGGTAATTTTTACTATAGGATAAGGTTATCAGAAAGAAGAAAAGGTTATGGCACCAAAATTTTGGAATTAGCATTAGAAAAATTTAAGAAAATGGGATTTAAAGAAATATATGGTCAATCGTCAAAGGGAAATGTTGGTTCTGCAAGAGTAATAGAAAATAATGGGGGAATATTACTTGCGGAAAAAGAAGGAACAAGGTATTATAAGATAATTCTAAAATAGGAATACTATAAATAAATATAGTTTGATTATACTAAAGTTAAAATTTATTTAATTACTTTATTAATATTTATAATATATTTAGAGACTTTTTTCTTTTTTATTTACTATAATATATTCAGGCGAAAAACATATGAATTATAGCGAGATAAAACAAGCAGTTAAAATGTTAAGCGTTGAGTTGAATCTAGGAAAGAATGAAGCAAAAGCAGATAATGATATTTGTACTTTAATATATGAAAAAAATTATTAATGCATATAAAAATGTAATTGAAAACAAATAACAAGTCGAGAATAGTTATTTGTTTTCAAAAGAATACAATGAATTATATAACAATATTAAAAAATAATGAAAATAATTTTGATTGATGAAATAATTTATTACAAATTAATATTAGAAAAGATAAACATAATGAGTGAAATAGGAGAAATAAATGTAAATTAAAAAAATATAATTTGTATTGATAAATATCAAATAGTATTAGAAAAAGATAATAGTAAAGGAGAGAATAAATGATGAATAAAACATTAGAGGATTTAAAAAGTAGAAGAAGTTGTAGAGATTTCAAGAGTGATATGATACCAGAAGAAGAATTAAAAGCTATTATAGAAGCAGGTACTTATGCTCCAACTGGGTATGGAAAATAATCTCCAATCATTATAGCAATAACTAATAAAGAAATACGTGATAAAGTTGCTGAAGAGAATAGAAAAATAGCTGGCTTTAAAGAAAAAATTGATTCATTTTATGGA
>JAQXHT010000057.1 GCA_029007415.1 bacterium | reverse complement strand
TTTAAAGTAAAGACTTTATCTGATTCATAGGATAATTTAGAAGTGTTAAAATTAACAACTACATTGTTAAATCTTTTATCTTTACTAAGAGCTTCTTCTATTTCTCTAGCACAATTAGCACAATCTAAATTATTTATTGTATATTTATATTTTTTCATTTAATTCTCCTTTCTTATGATTAATATGTTCTAGTGCTACTTCAAATACTTCACTTACGTGTTCATCATCTAAAGTATAATAAACTTCTTTCCCACTTCGTCTCGATTTAATTATTCCATTTTCTTTTAAAACACTTAACTGATGAGATATAGATGACTTACTCATTCCTAATGTATTTGCTATATCACAGACACACATTTCGTTATTATCAAGAGCAAATAATATTTTCGTTCTAGTAGTATCACCGATTATTTTAAAGAAATTAGATACATCATTAAATATTTTAATTGCTTCTAGTCTCTTTTTAGTATTATATACAACTTCTTCGTGAATTATATTACAGTCACAACTTAAATTCTCCATTTGTTCCTCCTATATTTCAATTATAGTTGAATATTCATTCAACTGTCAAGTAAAAAGAAAAGTCTAGTGCTTAGATTTTCTTCACTAGACATTTACTTCTCTCTTTTTTATACCAAGTAGAAAATAAGGAAAATACATTAGGATTAAATTCACCAAGGGCTTCTCTTTCTTCCTTAGTCATTTCATTTACTGTTTTTGTTGTTCCTTCTGGAATAAAGATACCAAATAACTTAGTATATTCTCCTAATTCTTTATTAATATGCTCTTCCTTCGCTAACGTTCCACGTTGTTTTGATTCAAATACTTTCATATTTTCCCCATCATAGTAAGCTAGACATTCTTTTAAAAGACAGTTTCTATTCTTAACATCTTTCATTTTTTCTAAAAGGCCAGCTATTCCTAATGGTTCTAATAGTTTACTTTTAATCGCTACACCAGGAAAGTTCTCTTCTTCTTCATAACCAGCTATATAAAAAGCCGTATCAGTTACAATTAAAGGTCTATTTAACTCTTCATAAGCAACTAAAGCTTTATCAAGGGTAATAAATAGTAAATCATCAGTCGGTTGCTCTTTAAATCTATAATTCTGACAAGTAACCGTTACATCTAAACTCTTAAGTTTGTTCCTAACTTCTTCTAGCTTCTTTACATTGTTTGATAAGAAGAGCAATTCATCTTCAGTCATGTTATTATAAGTCCTTTCTCTAAGTAATTTCAAAACCAAAGCATATTATAAAGTTAAACTTCTCTTTTGGCAAGCAATTTATGGATAAATTGCAAAATAAGCATCACTTACACTCTTAGAAATTCTTCTTGTTACCATTGATGAGTAGTTAATATTAGAGTTTTCAAGAGATGAGTTTGGACTCGTTACCGTAATAGACATCTTTGGTGAATCTGTTGGTGCATAACCGATAAAAGCCGTTGATACTGTTGGGGTATCAATCTTTCCATCACCATCACTATCAGTAAAGCTCTGACTAGTTCCTGTTTTACCGGATGGATCATGACTAGCATCAATATAGTTTCTTCCTAAACCATAACTTTTTGTTGTAACAGCATGAAAACCTTCCCTTACTCTATTTAAGTATTCTTCTTTAGTATTAACTTTATTTAAGGCATTCGCTTCAAAAGTATAAATTACTTTTCCTAAACTATTATCATCAGTTGCTTTATGTACTTCTTTTAAAAGATGTGGTTGATATCTAGTTCCTCTATTAGCAATAGTAGAAATATATTGTGATAATTGCATTGGCGTATAAGTATCATACTGACCCATAACGAAGTCTAGTAGTAGTCCACCAGCAGTGTTATCACTAGAAGTACCTTTAGATTCTACTGGTAAGTCGATTCCTGTTTGAACTCCTAGACCAAATTCGTGGAAAGTGTTGCGATATATATCAAAAACATTCTTATCAACTTTAAATGGCATATTATAGTGATATTGATAACCAGCTACTTTCATAGCAGCTTTAAACTGATAAACGTTACTAGATAATGCTAAAGCATCAATATCATTAATTCTTCCTAGAGTTTTCCAAGAACATTTCTGTTTAGTACCCGCTAGTTTTATACATTCATCTTGTTGATATTCTCCTATTTTAATTGCACCTTGATTATAAGCTACTAGCATACTAGCACCTTTTACAACCGAACCAGAAGTCATTGGTGAAGTTACTACCCCTGCTGTATAATCAATTATTCGATAGCCACCATTACCATTTGGTAAAGCTTGTTTACCAGCCATCGCTAGTATTTCCCCTGTATTAGGGTCTTGAATAACAACAAAGCTTCGGTCATAATACTGCGTATTAGGTTGACCTTTCGTTTCAATTATTTCTTTCTTTAATATTTCTTCGACTTGTTTTTGTAGTTCAATATCAATTGTTAAAACAATGTCATTACCACGTTTTCCATCACTTACTAATTCTAACTCGTGACGATTTAACACTTTATATACTTCTTTTTTCCCTCTTAAATAATCTTCATATTGCTTTTCTAAGTAACTTATTCCTACTCTATCATCTAAAGAATATCCTTTCTTTAAGTAATAAGCTTTCTCTTCACTTGGTAAACCATTATCTGAAACATTACCTAATATCGTTCTAAAGACATCGCCATAAGGATAACTTCTCTCCCAATCAAGTCTAGTATTAAAACCTTCTAATGATTTATTATTTTCTGAGATATAAGCATATTCTTCATCTGTAACATCTTTAGTTCTAATTACTTTTTGGTCATAGGTATAACCTTTATTCATTAAGTAATATAAGTAAGCAACTTTTTTATCTTCTTCACTAAAACTATTTAACTCTTCATCTGTTACTCTTTCTAATTTAAGTTCTAAGATATCGTCTTGCGTTAATTTTCTTTGTTTTACTTTTTCATATTCACTAGCTTTAATTCTTTTTTGCATTATCTCACTATTCTTAGCAACAAAGAATTCTCTTTTCATTCTATCCGTTAGTTTACTTATCGATAGATTTAATTGTGGTGCTACTTTATAAGCTAGATTAATCTCGTCAAGACTAGTTCTTCCTTTTTCTTTCTGATAGTAAATAGTTTTTACTGCTTTATTATCAACAATGACTTTCCCATTCCTATCTAATATTCTTCCGCGTGGAGCAGTAGAACCTTCTACTTCTTGAGTAGATAAAGCAGTAAGACTTTTCTCATATTTCGCTTGGTCTCTTAACATTACCTGATAAAGTCTAAAGGCTAAGACAACAAAACAAAATAAAGTTACAGCTGCTATAGCAGTAAATCTTTTCTGGTAATAATAATTAGATGTTGTTCTTACTTTTGGTTTTTTATTTATCTGTTTTTTACTAGTTTTCTGCTTTATTTTTGGCATCTTTTCCACTCCTTCTTTAATAGTTTATCACATATTTAATATTTTATTTCATATAAATTTAGGGAAAGGAAGATTTTATGATTGAACGTTTTTTAAGAAAAAATATTGTTAATTTGAATTATCATTTAACAATGGGATTTTTAGAAAGTAAAAGTATTTTTCCAACTGATGATGAAGCGATTATTATTACTAATTTTTTAAAGGAAAATGTTAATTTTATTCTTAATGATAGTAATTATATTTATAACTTAAAAGGAATGATTAGAGAAGATATTTTTAATGGTATTTTACATTTATATAATGAGTATAAAAATAGGTATTTAAACTAAAAAAGATATCAACTATCTTTTCTATCTAAAGTTATATTACCAAAGTTATTACTTTTAATATCTTGTAGTATCACATTATATACTTTTTCATAGGATACTATTCCGCCTCGTTCTAGACAACCTCTTTTTGCACCGATTGTATCTAAAACTTCTACTATATCGTTGTCAGTATAACTTATTCCATATCTTTCTTCTACTCTATTTTTATACAGCTTAGATAATATTTCAAGAGCAAAAATAGCTAGTTCTTCTTTAGGAAGAATTTCTTCTTTTATTGATGAGAATAAAGCTAGTTTTTTAGCTTGGTCTTGGTCTTTTATCTTCGGCCATAATATTCCTGGTGTATCTAAAAGGTCAATATCTTTATTTACTTTAATCCAACTTAATTGTTTAGTAACACCAGGTTTATTTCCTACTACGGTCTTTTTCTTGCCAGCAATGGTATTGATAAAGGTACTTTTTCCAACGTTTGGAATACCTAATACTAAAACACGTAAACCTCTTGGTTTTAAACCTTTCTTAGCTCTTTTTTCATTTTCTAGCTTTTGATATTTTTCACTAACTGCTATTACTTTTTTAATATTAGCACCTGTTATTAAATCAACCGGTACAACATCATTACCAAGACTTTCATAATAAGAAATAATCTTATCAGTTTCACTTTTATCACATAAATCATACTTAGTCATAATAATAATTTTAGGTTTAGATTTTATTATATTATCAACTTCTTCTATCCTAGATGATAAAGGCATTCTAGCATCTACTACTTCATATACTAAATCTATTAAGTTTAATTTTTCTCCTATTTCTCTTTTGGTTTTAGCCATATGACCAGGGTACCAGTTGATACTCGTTGATGGTAAACTTTTTGTATCTTCGTTCATTTTTTTATTTTTTCTCATTTCTCTTTTTGAATGCATATCCATTATTTATCACTTCCATTCTCTATCATTCTTGTTTCATTAAAAAAATTATCAAAGTCTGATTTATATAATTTATCCTGTTTAACTTTAAATTTATCATACTCCTTATAAGCTAATTCTTTTGCAACACTAGTCGATATTTTCCCCGCATTACATAATATTTCTTTATCATTAAATTGCAAAAATGCATTCAATTTTTCTACCCAATCTTTCATAGTCATAGCATTATGATTTTCTGCTTGTAATTCTGCATAGTCTAAATACATAGTTACTATTCTATTCAAATCTTTTAATTCCTTTTTATTTAAATAGTTTTTTGCAATGTCCACGTCATATTTATAGATTGGTCCATCAGGAGAATTTTTCCAATTAGTTAGTCCCATATTTTCTTTTTCTGAATCAACTCTGTTATATATTATTTCAGCTGCTGTATTACCAGTTATTGCATAATGTAATTTATTTTGAACTGTTTTAAAAAATTCTTTTGTTATTTCTGAATCTTTATCATAATCAACACTACAAGAAGAATATATATCTGTTATTTTTTGGTAAAATCTTCTCTCGCTTGAACGAATGTTTCTAAT
>JAQXHT010000056.1 GCA_029007415.1 bacterium | reverse complement strand
GATGAGAAATTTTCTCATCTTTTTTCATATAATTAATTATGAATAATGATTTAATAATCAAAATAGCAATTATTGCTAATAGAAAGTTGTATCAAGAAGAAAAAATAACATATAAAATGTATCAAGAAGTAGAAAAAGAATTACTTAAAAGTAGGTGAGTTTTTATAGAACTATTTACTATTAGAAGTAAACTTCAAAATGGTAGCAGTCTTTCTGATATTTCACTACGAGTAGTAATCTATGCTAGAGTTTCTACTGACCATTTAGAACAAAAAAATTCTTTAAATAATCAACTTGAATACTTTAAAAACTATATCAAAAAAAATCCTAAATGGATTTATATAACTAGTTATATAGATGATGGTATAACAGGTACTAATGACTTAAAAAGAGAACAATTTATGAAGATGATATTTGATGCTAAAAATGATAAATTTGACCTTATCTTAACAAAAGAAATATCAAGATTTTCAAGAAATACTTTAGATAGTATTAAATATACACGGGAATTACTAGAAAATGGTGTTGCTGTTTTTTTTCTTAATGATAATATTAATACCTTACTACCAGATGCTGAATTAAGACTTACTATAATGGCATCTCTTGCTCAAGATGAAGTAAGACGTTTATCAGAAAGAGTAAGATTTGGCATGCAACGAGCGATTGAAAAGAAAAAAATATTAGGCAATAATTCTTTGTATGGTTATTATAAAGATAAAAAAACAAATAAATTGGTAATTAATCAAGAAGAAGCCATAATTGTAGAACAAATATATAAGTTATATACAATAGATAAATTATCTTTAACGAAAATAGCAAAGTATTTAACAGATAGAAACATTAAAACTAGTTTAGGTTATAACTTTACAGTATCATCATTATCAAGAATGATTGAAAATCCAAAATATAAAGGTTACTACTGTGGTAGAAAAACAAGAGTAGTTGATTATATGAGTAAAAGAATTGAATATTTGGATAAGTCTAAATGGGTGATTAGTGCTGATAAAATAAATATTCCTCCTATAATAAATGACGAGTTATGGAACTTAGCTAATAAGAGATTAGAAGAAAGAAAAAATAATTATAGAAGAAAAAATAGTAACAAAAAACTTTATCTATATAGTGGGAAGATATATTGTTTAAATGATAATAGTTTATTTTATCGAAGATATTTTAAACAAGATAAAAAAGATGCAACTTGGATTTGTTCTAAACATTTAAAAGAAGGAAGAAATAGTTGTTTAACATTAAGTCTTAGGGAAAGTGAATTAAATAATATTTTTAATGATTTATTAGAAAGGTTAAATATTTGTGAAGATGTAGTTTCTTTATTAATGACTAAATATAAAGAGATTAATAAAAGAAATTCAGTTAATAAAAGTAGAAAAGAAAAATTAGAAAGTCTCAAAGAAAAGAATAATAAACTTTTAAAACTATATTTGGATAATGTTATTACTAAATCAGAATTAACAGAAATGATAAATAATAATAAAGAACTAATAAATATTAATAAAAAAGAAGAAGTAAATATTAATTTAGAAGAAATTAATAACGAATTAAAAAGATTAATAAATAGTAAAGAAATACAAGAGAAGATAATTAATGAATTATTAAAAAGAATAACCGTTACAAGTACTAATAATAGTATAAAGCTTGATATATATCTAAAAAAAATAAGTGATTTAGATGAATATACAATAGAAAAAGAGTTTATAAGGGATAAAAAACAGTTAATCTACCTAGTTACTCATCATTTTGATTGATTTTTTAAAAAAAAAGTAGTATAATAAGTCAACAAATGAGGGGGATATATTATGGATAATTATGTGCGATATTTAATTAGATTTATTGCTATTTTATTTCTAGTCGGTGTAGCATTTTTGTTTGTAATTGTAATAAAGAATAATACAACTAGTAAATTAAATAACAAAACAGATTTAACTAATGTAATTAATCATGATGAAGCAGATACTACTAAAGAAGATTCTAAGACAAGTGATACTAAGAAAGAAGAAACTAAAGAATCAACAACAGATAATACTTCATCTACAACAAATAATACGACCAGTAAAAGTATAACTAAATATAATGGAACAAATTCATCAACAACTACTAAGAGTAATACTACTACAAATAGTACAGCTAAAACAGTAACAAGTAATGAAACAAATAGTAGTAATAGTACAAATAATCAGAAGGAAACAATTAAAACAGAAGAAACTAAAAAAGATACTTCAACATCAAAAACTGATACTGATAAAGAAGTAGAATTTTCACTAAACTTTGATAAGAAAACATTGAATGTTGGTGAAACAGCTAAGATAGTTGTTACTTCTGATACTAAAAATTTAAAAGTCAATTATAAGTCATTTGATAAGTCAGTAGCAACTGTTACAAGTACTGGAACAATTAAAGCTTTAAAGAAGGGAAGTACTTATCTAGAAGTTAATGTTAATGATGATTCATCTAAGATTATTGAGTTAGTAGTTACTAATTCTACAACGAATGATACAAATAATAACGCATCTAATAATAATTCATCAACATCAAATGATGATAGTCAAAACACTGATACTAGTGATAAAAGTAATTCTAGTAATACAACAACAAAACCAAGTGATAGTAACTCTACTACAACCGATAATAATCAAGCAACAGATAATGACAAAACAGATACTAAAAATGATACTACTACAACACCTAGTGTAAAGAATGGTTGGTATACAGTAAATGGTAAAAAGTACTTTTATAAAAATGGTAATAAAGTAACAGATAGTTATGTAGATTATATTTATTTCGATAAAAATGGCGTTGCTCAAGCAAAGATTGGTAACTTCAGTGCTACTTTATATGGAGCAACTGCTTGGGCTAATCAAAGTGTTAATATAAGAAAAGCAGCTAATCAAAATAGTAGTTTATTAGGAACAATACCAACTGGTGGTAAAGTAAAGATTTTATCTAGTGATAATTCATCAACTAAGTATATAAAAATTAAATATAATAATATCACTGGTTATGTATATTCAGACTTTTTACTAATTAATTTACCAGATGTTATTCCTGATATGTTATATGAAATAACTAGTGCTTCATCATCAACTGCTAAGTCTGCTAATACTGCTATTCCTGGTATTACGGGAAAGAATTTATATGGTATTACAAAGAAATATAACTCTAAAATTGGTAAGGAAACTTACTATGCACCACTTTTATATCCAACAGCAAAGAAATTACAAAGTGCTTATAATAAAGCTAAAAAAGAAGGATATAATTTAAAAGTATATGATGCTTATCGCCCACATGATGTAACAGTTTCTTCAAATAGTAATTTTAGAAAATTATATAACTCTAATTCTAAAGTTAAAAATGCTATTGACTATGATAAAGAAGGAAACTATTGGGGACCATCTTGGTTCTTAGCAAGTAATGTTTCTGCTCATAATAAAGGAGTAGCTCTTGATATTGCTATTACTAATAGTAAAAATCAGGAATTAAAAGCTCAAACTGCTTATGATACTTTAGATACGACTTCAATTGTAAAATATAATAACTCTGTTGCTAATAAATTAAGAAGTATCATGTTATCACAAGGATTTAGTCCACTAGAATCAGAATGGTGGCATTTCCAAGATAATGATTACTACAGTAATAGTAAAGTTGTAACATTTCATTTAAAATAAGTTTTTGCTAAGTTTCTAGTGAAAACTTTTTTTTAACTTTCTTTTACTAACATTATCATCAAATAGTGTAACAAAATCACCTTGTCCTCCAATAAAAGCTGAACTCATAGCAGCAAAGGCGATAGATGTATCAATGTTTAAATCTGTCTTAGGATTAATATTATGTTCTTTTAAAGCCCATTCAAAGGTCATTTCAGGCATTCCACCAACACGACCACCAATAACATCTTTTCCTTTTAAATCATCAAGAGTAAAGTTATCAATTTTCTTTCTAGAAACAATAAACGAACCGTCTTTTTGGGTTAACTGAGCAAAGGTTTTTAGATAGTCTTTTTCACCACCATTATAAACATAAATAGTTGTTTCACTACCAGCAAAACCAATATCAGCATCACCTGATAAAACAGCTGCACTAACTTTATCAGCACCTGGTGTTAAAATTAAGTCTAAGTTTATACCATTATCTTTAAAATAACCTTTTTCAATTGCAACATACATTGGCGCATAAAAGATAGAATGTGTAACTTCAGCAAGAGTGACATCAGTTAATTTTTCTTCTTTCTTAGTTTTTCTATTAAAGTTAAATAAAACAGAACAAGCTAAGACAAAAATAACTACAACTGCACCTATATATATGATTTTCTTTTTCAAACTAAATCCTCCTTTCAGTTCAAAGTATTATATGTCTTTAGTTTGATAAGGTTCATCGCTTCCACAAGATATGATTGAAAAAAAGCAGAAAATATGATAAAATATATCCTGTTTGAAAAGGGGGATTATGAATGGAAAACAGGGAATTACCACAACCATTAGAAAAGGAAGAACAAAAAATATATTTTACTAGTTATCGTTTATTAAATGATTCTCCTATGAAAGAAAAACTTATTGCACACAATATGCGTTTGGCAACGAAAAGAGTTTATAACAAATTTATTAATACACCTTACGATATAGAAGAATTAATATCAGCAGGTTATGAAGGACTAGTTAAGAGTGTTTGTCATTATGATGTGAACAAAGATGTACCATTTTCTTGCTATGCTTATAAAGCAATTGATAATACCGTCATTAAATATATGGATAAGGAGAAAAAACATATTGATGTACTTCATTTAGAAACAATAGTTAGGTCTAAAAACCAAGATGAAGAAAGCCTTGAGTATATTGATACATTAAAAGATGAATCAACTGTAGAAGACATTATTTTAAGACAAGAAGAATATCAGTTAGTACGCGATATTGTTGAATCATTACCAGAAAAGAAAAAAAGAGTAATAAAAGAATTATACGGATTTAATGATGGTGAAGAACATACTTTGATGGAAGTAGGAAAAAAACTAGGTATGACTTATCAAAATGTTTCTAAAATAGCAAAGAAAACTTTACCAATCATTAAAGAAAAGTTAGAAAAAAATGATGAATCGTATAAAAGATTAGTTAAAAGGAGATAGAAATTATCTTCTTTTCTGTTTATAATATATATTAAGGTGGTATTGTGGAAAACTTATTAGAAGAATATGAAAATTTAACAAGTGAAGAGAAAAATAGTTTACTAATATATAAATCTAGATTGGGAAGAGCTATCAATTCTTTAGATAATAATTATCAAGAAATAGAAGATATTTATTATAAATATAAAAAATTACTAAGTAAAAAGGAAAATATGTTTATGGCATTTACGGTTTTTAAAGATATTTCTTTTGACAGTATAGATAGTTTTATAGAAAGTTTAGCTACAACTAAAGAAATAGTAAAAAATGTAAATATGAAATTGAAAGAATAATTGACAGTTTATAGAGCATATTCCATTCCAAATAATCAAGAAGAAATGTTTCTTTCGCGTAGTGAATTAGTGTCAACTAGTTTAGAGATTGATAATTGTGATAATTTCTTGATTAATGATGATAACTATAATCACTACTTATATAAAATTAATTTAGAAAAAGGCTCTTTAGTTACCGCTTGTCCATATTCAATATTATTGGATGGTTTAACTGAAAGATTAACTTTATAAAAGAACAATACTCAAGAAGAGGTAATATTAAATAAAGAAAATTATGACTTTGAAGTAATAAAATCAACAACTAGAACTTTAGAAGATGGTAGTAATTTGGAAATAAAAACAATAAATGGTAGTCCTAAGGAAAAAAGACATACGAGAAAAGTATAAACTTATTAAAATTAATTGTAATATTAGAAGTAACATTTATATAATGAAGACGAGGTGTTATTATGATGAATATAGAAGTTTTAGAGTTTTTAATGAAAGAAAGAAATATTAAGAGCTATTATCGTTTAGCAAAAGAAGCTAATTTTCCTTATACGACTCTTTTAGACTTAGTTAATGGTAGAAGTAATAATTTAAATAATATTAAAAGATTAGCAACATTCTTTGGAGCGGAATATCAAATGTTACTTGCAGATACAAATTATTGCTATCTAGTTAATGAAAAAAATGAAGTAAAGTCTTTTTTACCACTAGATATCTTAGAAAGAAGTAATACTTTTGCGACAGTTTTACTAGGAAATTATTAAAATAAGGTGTATTCTTCTATTCTTTTATGTTAAAATAGCTTATGGAGTTGATAAAATGGGATTTTTTGATAAGATTAAGCAGAAATTAAAAAAAGAAGAAACTAGTGACGTAGAAGAAAAAAAAGTCCAGGAAAAGCAAGAAATATATGATAAGGGATTAAGTAAAAGTAGAAAGCAAGTTACTTCCCTTCTTTCTGATTTGACTCATAGGTATAGTAAAATTAATGAAGAGTATTTTAATGAGTTAGAAGAAATTTTAATAATGGCTGATATTGGGGTTAATACAGTTATGAAGTTTGTTGATAAACTTAAAGAAAGAGTTAATCACGATAAGATAACTAATCCAGAAGAGTTGAAAGAAATGATAGTTGATGAGTTATTTATTATCTATGTTGATGGAGAAGTATTAACAACTAAACTAGAAACAAGAGAAGAAGCACCAACTGTTTATTTATTTGTCGGAGTTAATGGTGTTGGAAAAACTACTACTATTGCTAAACTTGCTAATCGTTACGTAAAAGCTGGTAAAAAGGTTTTATTAGTAGCTGGTGATACGTTTAGAGCAGGTGCTTATCAACAATTAGAAGAATGGAGTGGTAGAGTAGGAGCATATTTCTATGGGAAAGAAAATGCTACTGATCCTTCTAGCGTAATTTATGAAGGATGTGAACTAGCTCTAAAAGAAGGTTATGATTATATTTTTGTTGATACAGCTGGTCGTTTACAAAATAAAACTAATTTAATGAAAGAATTAGAAAAAATGAATAGAGTTATTAACAAGCTAATACCTAATTCACCAACAGAAACTTTACTTGTTTTAGATGCTACTACTGGTCAAAATGGTATTAAACAGGCCGTTGCTTTTAAAGAAATAACAAATATAACTGGAATAGTTCTTACTAAAATGGATGGAACAGCTAAAGGTGGAATTGTCCTTGCTATTAAAGAAGAAGTAGGACTTCCTGTTAAATTTATTGGTTTTGGTGAAAGAGTAGACGATTTACAAGAGTTCGATATTGAACAATATATCTATGGCTTATTTAAAGATTTTATGGGTGAAAAATGAAAAAAAGTATTACAAATATAAATCCAAAAGTAAAGCAAAAGAAAAAAGATAATTCAAAAATATTTCTTACTATTCAATTAATACTAACTATTTCCTTATTGGTGCTAGGAATATTATCATTTATATATAAGGACTTATATTTCTATTTTAAATTATTACTAGGTATTACTATCATAGATATGGGAATAAATAACAAGTTAATATACAAAAGATTGAATGCAACTTATATTTATTTTGGAGTAGGTGTAATAATAATCTTATTTGCAGTTTTTGGAGGATAGATTTATGGAAGAGGTATTATATTATACAGAATTATTTGATTTTTATGGTACTTTATTAACAGAAAAACAACAGAATTATTTTAAAGACTATTATTTTAATAATTTATCTCTTTCTGAAATAGCTGAAAATTATGAAATAACTAGAAATGCTATTCATAATCAATTAAGAGAAGCCAAAGAAAAACTTGAATACTATGAAAAAAATCTACAACTAGTAGATAAACAGAAAAAAGTTAAGAAAATTTATTTGGAATTAACTGATGAAAAAGCAAAAAAAGAACTAAAAAATCTATTTGATTTATAGGAAAATCATTGACTTAGTTCTTTTTTCTATGCTATATTAAATATGTACTGATTTGCAGATGTAGTTTAGTGGTTAGAATATGACCTTGCCAAGGTTGTGACGGGGATTCGATTTCCCTCATCTGCTCCATTTGAAATCAACTTACGGGCTTAAAAGTTCGTGAGTTTTTATTTTATTAAAGTTTATACATAATTTAGATGAACTTTATGGTATAATTATCATAAATAGATAGGAGTTACCATTATGAATGATTCTAATAATAATCAAGAAAAATCTAATAATCTTACGGATTTAAATTCAAATCAACAATCATCTATCAATACAAATAATATCAACCAATCTGTCACTCAACCTGATATATTACAAATGTATTCTACTTCAATGTCTGGAAGTTCACAAAGTACTGTTAGAACTTCAAATAATAGTTTAAGTAATACTAGTAAAATGTCTCTTGATTCATTACTTGCGCCAGAAACTACTATTAATACTAACGAAGTAAAGCAACCTACAGATGAAGAATTATTAAAAGTATTTATAGGAAAAAACTATGAAAAAATTACTAAAAGACCATTTAATTTTGCTGCTTTCTTCTTTACAAGTTTCTATTTATTTTATAGAAAAATGTTTGGTTATGGAATACTTGCCTTTTTATTAAATTTAGCAATAACAACAATTTTTGATAAAACCTATCTTGCATTGCTACTTAGTATTATTATTGGATTTTTAATAAATAAAGTATACTTATTATCTGCTAAGAAGAAAATAGCTGTTATAAAAGTAGCTAATCCTAAAAAGACTGGAGAAGAATTAAAAAAAGTTTGTGCTGCTAAAGGTGGAACTAGTATTGGTAAGTTATTCCTAGGAACTATTACACAATTAATTCTTGCTATTATTATATTATTTGCAATGTCACTTTTTGGATTAAGTAATACTTTCTTAAAACAATTCAATCTTAATAATTTACATAAAATAATAATTGGTAAATTGGAAACTAAAGATGGTACTTTATTAGAAGATGTTAGTGTAAATGGATATGGATGTATAAACTCTAAGTGTAGTGTTAATATAGTAACTGCTGATGGTAAAACAGAACCTTATTTGTTAGATAATAGTAATGATGATTTATTTAATAAATTAGGTGATTATAAAGACTACATTAAATTAAATGTATATTATACAACCAAGAATGATAGTAAAATTATTGTAAATTATAAAATTTATTTAAAATCAACTAATGAAGAAATTACTAATGTCAAAACCGAAAATGATTTACGCGATAAGATAGGATTGTATACCGTTGGAACTCATACTGATACTTTTATTTTAACTGAAATAGGTGAACCTGGTTTTGGTTTTAAAGATAATAATTCCTATACCTACACTGACTATAAATTTACTAATAGTAAAGGTACTGAATATGAGATGAAATATATCAATGATGATAATTCATTAAACTTAGTTGAGGGAAACAACTATACTGTTACATTTGAAGTGTCTGAAGATACTTTTGGTTATGAATTTACAATTAAATCTATTGAATAATAAAAAACTATATGGACTAGAAGTTTTACTCCATATAGTTTTTTCTAATATTTCCATTAAGTAATTCATTAATTATTTGAACTATACTTAATATGGATTTTTTTACAAAGATGTATATAAGTGAATTAATTATAATTAAAACTAATCCTATTACTAAATCAATTAAATAGTTCTTTGAGTAAACAGCCATAGCTTTATCTGGATGTTTATTATCATATTTTAGTAATATGGTTTCATTGAATGTTTTAACATCACCAAAATTTTTTGTAGTATATTTATAAGTCTTATTATCTATATTATATTTATAAACTGCATTACATGTATTAACGTTATTATCCGTATTTAGGCAATTAACATAAGAAATCTTTCTTCCTTCAACTTTTAAACAATCTTTACTAGCTATTGCATCAAAAGTAATATGATAGGTGGCATTTCCAACAAGAAATAGTCCAACTAAAAGACAAGGTAAAAATATAAGTGCTACCAATATTTTACTGATGATTTTTTCTTTTTTAATCCTTGACTTGATAAACTTTTCTCGCTCCTTATCTATAACATCGGTATTTAATTTAACATTACAAAATTCACATCTGATATTAGTAATTTTATTTGCTTGTCCACAATTCTTACATCTTATAATATACATATTTACTCCTTTTAATTAATGTTATCATTTTCAATACATTTAAACATCATATTATATTCAAGTACTGACATAGAATAGTGGAAAAATTGACGAAATGTATCAAAACTAAACTCTTTTAAACTACCATACCAACAAGGAACTGTAATAGGAATGTTTTCAAACTTATCTATCCACTTACTAGCAAGTCCGAATGAATAAGCATAAGGTAAAATATCATAAAAATAGTTTGGATTTTGAGCAACAAGTGTTTCTAATTTTACTTTATCTGCTGTTAAAATAAAATTTCTTAAACCAACTATTTTTCTAAACAATTGTTTTCCATATTCTGTTCTTCTTCGTAAATAGAAGAAACATAAAGTCATTCCAATTATACAAATCATTCCAATAATGTAGGTACAAAGATAAAATACATTTGGCATTAAATGTTGTATAAAAAATAGTAGCCATGGAATTGAGATGGGTATAAATAAAAATATAGCTGATAAGTCTTCTATTAAATCTTTGATCCTAAAACCATATATATATACTCTTCTTATGAATTCAAATAAGCAAAAACTAAAAAAAATAAAAGATATTGTAGAAAACATTAAGATTAGAGAAGAATCTTTAGATTCTGTTATTGGTAATATAATTATTGCAAGATAGGATATAATAATCATTAAAATAGTTGCAAATTTTTGCCATTGAACTTTTTTAAAAATACTTTCTTTATTCTCCTTACAATTTATCATGCTATCTAATATATTATTTGCCTGAAAATGATATCTATTATATAAATCATCCGATGTAACTACATTATCATCATCAGACCGCCCATGTCTTATTAAACTTTCTAGTAATTTTTTCTCAATAGTATTATTACCATCATAATCTTTTAATTTAGTTACTTTAACAATATATTCTTTATGATTATGTTCAGATTTTTCTATCGTATTTGCTATTTTTATATATCCCTGATTTCCTAGATAGATGAGTAGGGAAGCTAAATCGAGTTTATCAGCTTTTCCTTTATATAAAAAACCTACTTCTAAACTATTAAAACCTTCTGGTGGAAAAAATTCTATCGACTTAGGTATTTTTTCTTCTTTGCCATATTTATACCATAAAATTACTGAACAAATTAAGCATATTACCGGTAAAAGAAGAACAATTATTTTTATATTAGTATTATTTGAAATGGCACTATTGTATAAATTAGTAGAATTTGCTGCATAAATATTTGGTATATAACCTAATATTACTAAAAATATTAATATAAAATTTAGTTTCCTTCTTTTTTTCATTATTCCTCCATCTATAATTCTACTTTTACATTTTTTCTTTCCTCATTCTTAGCTTCAAACATCTTTTTTGACTGATAACCGAATATCTTTGCTACCAAATTATTAGGAAACATTTCTACCTTGTTATTGTAGAGTCTAACTACAGCATTATAATATTTTCTAGAATTAGCAATATCGTCTTCAATTTTTT
>JAQXHT010000055.1 GCA_029007415.1 bacterium | reverse complement strand
TAATGTAATATTGTATTTCGGTGATATGTACTCAAATATTTCCTTTGCTCTATCCGATATATGGTCATCAAATACTTTTCTACGGTATTTTACAACAAGTACAAGATGATAGTGCATCAAAAATACTGAATGTGCATTATTATCTAATTTCATTGCAATATCACCTTCTTTTTTTATCGACTGACTTTATTATATTATGAATTTTAGTATTATTCAAGCATAAGTAAACGTAATTCATCCCCCACCTTAGAGGTGAGGGACTTCTTACTACAAAAGGTTAAAGTAGCTATTAGGAAAACAGTTATAAAAATTATAGCAAAAGGAAGGATACTATTTTTATTTTTCATAAATCATCACCAGACTTTAACGTAATATCTTTTTTATAGTTATTAAGATAATTATCTTTCAATTCTGATAGCTCTTTTAATGTATAAATATTTCCAGTATTAAGTAAGTCTATCATATATAACATGTTTGCTACTTTTCCCACTTCCATCACTCCTACTAAAAATTATTATATCATCATTTAAGAACATACAGCATTATTAAAAGCATCATTTCTGATGCTTCTATTTAATTGATGTATTACCACTTGCTATATCATAGATTGTATTTCTAAGAAGGGTTAGATAGGATAATTTCTTAGTTGATTGCTTAACTGTTATATCTTTTTCTCCTACAACAGTATTACCATCCTTAATCTTTATTTTCCCTACTATTTCTCCTTTAGTTAAAGGTAATTTATTCTTAGTTATTTTAATATCATAACTATACTTTTTCTTAGTATCACCTTTTTTAGATAAAATACCAATATCAGTAACTGGAACATATTCTATTTTCTTAGTACTAGCTTTTTCTATATTTTCAGTCTTTACTATTTCATTTTTCTTCTTTATTATTTGTACTTGATAAGTATTAAAACCATAATCAAGTAAAGACATTGTTTCACTATTTCTTACTTTAGAAACTTCTTCTCCTAAAACGATAGCGATTAGTCGCATGTCATTTTTCTTAGCAGTAGCAGCTAAACAATACTTAGCAGCATCAGTATGACCAGTCTTTAACCCATCTGCTCCTTCATAAAATCTTACTAGTTTATTAGTATTAACTAACCAAAATTTATTAGGAGTATTAACACGTAAATAGTCTTCATATTTAGAAGAAAACTTAAGTATTTCTTCGTGTTTTAATAACTCTTTTGCAATCACTGCCATATCATAAGCACTAGAATAATGTCCTTCTTCATCAAGACCTGTACAGTTTTTAAACTGTGTATTCTTAAGACCTAAAGCTTTTACTTTTTTATTCATCTCTTTAACAAAATCTATTTCTGTTCCTTTTAAAAATTCCGCCATTGCTACTGTTGCATCATTAGCACTAGCCATAGAAATACCTTTCATCATTTCTTCTACTGTTAATACTTCTCCCGTTGATAAGAAAATCTGACTTCCACCCATACTAGAAGCATTACTTGAAGCGGTTACTTTATCTGTCCACTTTATCTCTCCTTTTTCAATCGCTTCTAATATTAAAATCTGAGCGACCATTTTAGTCATAGAAGCAACTGCTACTTTCTCGTCTTTATTTTTTTCAAAAATTATTTTTCCCGTAGAAGCTTCCATTAAAACTCCACTCTTAGCATTAAGAATAAGTGCTTGGTCTTCAGCTTTTACCATAAGAGGACAAAAAAGCAACATAACTAAAAGGCTAACTACTAGTTTCTTCATTAAATAAATCACTCCTTGTTAAAAACTATGTGTTATTATACATTTTATGAATTATTATTTTTCTCTTTTCTTATAATATAGTAGTGGTGATTTTATGAAAAAGTTAGTTTTAATTATTATTTTAGTTATTGTTTCTATTAGTTTATTTTTAAGTTTGGTATTGAGTAAACCAGTAAAGAAAGAAGTTAGTGTAAAGAAAAACTTTATCGAAGAAGCGAAATGTCTTCCTTATTATAAAAATAATAATATTAAAAGATATCAAGATTATCAGAAGTTAAATAGCAATTTATCTGTTGAAGATATTGTTACAAGGGTTAATCTCAATCTTGACTTACCCTTTTATACTAATACTAAGGAAGCCAAACTTACTAATACTTTTTATACTTTAGTTAATAAATATAATTATTTAAGAGAAGATTTTGTTCCTAATAATTTAGTAGAATTAGAAACACCTTATGCTAGAGAAGGTATTTATCTAGTAAAATCAGCAAAAGATAAATTCTATGAATTAGTGAAGAAAGCTAGTGAAGAAGGACTTACTATTAGAGCAATATCTGCTTATCGTGGTTATACTTATCAGAAAAGACTATACGATAAGTATGTTGAAAATGATGGTGTTACTAAGGCTGACACTTATTCGGCAAGGCCTGGTTTTTCCGACCATCAGACTGGTCTAGTAGTTGATGTTGATAATACTATTAATTCTTTTGAAGCCTTTACTAATACCAAGGAATATCAATGGATGCTAGCTAACTCTTATAAATATGGCTTTATCTTAAGATACCCTGAAGGAAAAGAAGCAATTACTGGTTACCAATTTGAGTCTTGGCATTATCGTTTTGTTGGCGTTAAATTAGCCAAAAAAATAAAGGCTAGTAACCTAACCTTTGATGAATATTTTACGAGATATCTTGATTTTTCTTACTCTTCTTAAAGAGGTCACTTCGCCTTAACTCAATCGTCTCTTGAATAACTCCTGCTTGATTAAGACTCATACCAAGAGTAAATATATAAGCTAAGATGTAAACCCAGAATAGTAATACTAATAAGTTTGACATACTTCCATAGAACAAGTCATAATGGGAGAAATATTCAACATAAAAAGCATAAATCTTTGAACTAATCAACCAAAATATCGCTGTAAACATTGCTCCTGGTATAACCTCTTTAGAAGTCATTTCTTTATCAGGAGCTAAGATATACATTAACTTTATATTGAAATATAATAAGAAAAGTGAAAATGGATACTTTCCTAAATGATAGATATTTTTAATGAGATTTGCTAATTTTTCATTATGAAGATTAATCTGTGCTAGGGAGATTAAAGTATCTCCAAAAACGGGTACTAGAATTAAGAAAAACAACAAACTTACCATAATGAAAGTTAAAATAATCGCTTTTCCACGTCTTCTTATCTCACTGTTATCTTCTACTTCATAAATTTGATTAGAAGTAGTGATTAAGGAATAAGCACCATTACTAGCAAGAACAAAGGTGGCAATAAAGAACACTGTTACATTAAAATTAAGTCCTGTTATCACATCATTAGGAAAAAGTGTATTAATAACTGCATCAGGAACAGCTGACTCTAAAGCACTTTTAAAAGAGGCGATACTAAGTCCTAAACTACTTCCAATCGTTCCCACTAAAGCAATTAAGGGAATCATTGAAAGAACTAAAAAGAAAGCAAGCTGACCTGGTAGTATTCGCATATCTGGTCTTCTTATTATTCTAATAACCTTTCTTACAAATTCCCTACTAGCTCGCATACTTCCTCCTATTTTAAGTTCTGTTTCTTAGTCATCATTTCTAATGTTGCTTCATTGATGGCATCATCTAAACTTTTAATTTCATCAAAAATCATACTATAACCAATACTAGCACCAAATTCGTGTGGAAGTGATTTCATTTCTTTTTCTAGTTTTAATGCATAAGTTGCGACTTGTTTTTCACTGTAACCAACTAAATAGATTAAGAACTCATTTCCATCTGTTCTAATAATTTCTGTATTTTCTAGTTGTGAATTAACAAGAACAGAAGCGGCCTTGATAATAACATTATCTCCTTCTTCATGTCCATAATTATCATTAATATACTTAATATTATTTAAATCAATCATTACTATTGCTTGTGGATATACTTTACTAGCTTCCCACTCTGGAACCTTCTTATTTAAGAAGTTTCTATTCTTAAGTCCTGTTAATAAGTCCGTATATTTATGTCTATCTTCTTTCTTGACCTTTTTAACTTTCTTCTTTTCCTTAGCATAGATAAAGAAAATTACTAAAGCGATAAGTGGTATAAAGATTAACATTAATATTAAGAAGAATAATTGTGAGAAACTACTTCTTTCAACAACTGACCTTTCGATATCAATAAGTCCTGCATTACGATAGTTATAATATGAATTGGTACTTATTATATAGTTAAATAAATTATAGAAAGCATTGTTTTCTTTTTTAACCATAAATTTATAGTCATTCATCATTGTATCTGTATAAATAACGACATAATCTTTAAATTTGGAATGTTGATAACGATAATATACTTCTTTATCAACCACTACTAATTTATCATTTGCTCTTTTTATTAAGCTATCAATATCTTTATAAGTAGTTATTTTACTTCTACTACTATTTTTAAAGTAATCATATAAAGAATTATTATCAAGCATTGCTAAGTTTTCACCTTTCAAGCTTTCAAAAGAACTAACAACTTGACTGTTACTTTGTTTCCCTAAAACAACATAATCTTCGACGAAGGTTGATAATGTTGATAAGTAATTAGAACTTGTATCACTTATTCCATAGTAATCAAAATAAATATCAACATCATTTTTCTCTATAGCTTTCTTTAAAGCCTCAACAGATGGATATTTTTTAAAGGTAAAATCAATATCCATAAGTCTTTCGATTCGACTGATATATTCCCCAGCAATACCTGCTACTTTACCATCTATATCAACTTCGTATGGTGAATTTTCTACATAACCATAAACATAATTCTTAGAAATCAAATCAGCTTTGGTTTTACTAGAAATATTATTTTCTTTCATATAGTAATCTAAATAAGCTTGATTATACACATTTACATATTCACTACTTTTCCATTTTTTATAGTATTTTTTGATAATGGTATTTACTTTATAGTTGTCTTCTGCTAGTGTTAACACAACTTGTTTCTTCATTTCTGTAAAGTAATAGTTAATTATATATTCTTTTTTACCAATGGTTTTATTTAAATACATTATATTAGGAATAATAATCATATTAACTTCATTACTATCAAGTGCTGTAAATAAAGCATCAACACTGTCATATGATTTATATACTAAGTTACTACCTGATTTTAAATAATAACTTATATCAGAAGCATCATTTTTTAATACTCCGAAAGTAATATTCTTCATATCAGAAATATGATTAATTCTTTGATATTCTCTTCCTAAAGCGATATAACCATCGTTAAATAATAATAAATCATTCTTTGTTAATTTTGTATCATTATCTAATACTCTAAAACTATAACCTTTCGAGTTAGTTGTTTCTTCTTTTAGATATGATACTTTATTAAATTCTAAGCCGACATCTTGTTCAAAATCTGTTAAAAAGTTAAAGAATACCCCTTCTCCATTTAAACCATATAAAGGATAATCATTAATTACAGAGAAGTCTATAACTTTACTTTTATTTTCTTCTACCCATTTTTTTTCTGTTACTGTTAAAGAGTTTTTAGCATCTTGTTTATTATAATAGGAATAAACCCCCACAAAGACAGAAAAAACGATTATTATGGGTATTAGAAAAAATAATTTTTTTTTCATAATAACTCCTATCTATCTTTTGTAAAAGAATAATGGTCTCCACCTTGATGACGATATGCTATAACAGGAAATTTATCATCTTCTTTATTTTTCTTGATAAATACTTGTACGTCATAAGCTTTCTTCTGATCATCATCTAAAGCTTTATCTACTTCATCAGGAAATGACTTAACACTTTCTAATGAAACATCATCCTTTACAGTGATAATAACATTTAAAATTCTTCCTGAAGTAGAAGTTGATATCTTTTCAACCCCATCTTTTTCTTTTAGATTAGATTCAATTTGTTCTAAATCACTATTTTTAATTTTAGCTTCACTTAAACCATCTAGTCTATCGCCATAAATTGCTTTTGCTTCATTAGGGAAGAAAGTTAATTTCAAAGCGAAAAGAATTATTGTTAAAGCTAAACAGCAAATTATTACTATTACTGTCATTTTATTTTTCTTTAAAAATTTTCCTAAGTTCTTCATTTAATTCACATCCTACTATATATTATACAATACGTTTTAGAAAGTAGCAATTCTAAAATCTAACATCAAAATAGATACTAAACGCTAGTATCTATTATTTGCAAGATTAATTTTCTTCACCAAGTAACCAGTCTAAAACATTAATTTTTCTTATTCCATTATAATCAATTTCTGGATCCAAATCCATTGTCAAGATAAATTTAGGATAATGATCATTTATAGATTCCAATGCAGAAAGTTCTCTTTTAAGAGTATTTTCATCACGTACAGTGTATGCAACCTGAAAATAAACTGTTCCTTTACTATTTTCTGCAATAAAATCTATTTCTTTATCTCCTGATTTTCCTACATAAACTTTATAACCACGACGAAGTAATTCTAAATATACAACATTTTCCAAAATATGACCTAAATCGACATTTTTTCTACCTAATAATGCATAGCGCATAGTAATATCAGTGGCATAATATTTATCTCCACTTTGTAAGTATTGTTTACCTTTAATATCATATCTCGATACTTTATTAAATACAAAACTTTCTACTAAAGCATTTAAGTAACTTTCAACAGTATGAACAGATATTGGACGTCCATTAGATGTTAAAGTATCTGCAATTTTTTTGACAGACAATAAACTACCAACACTTGAAAACATAAACTCCGAAATATTTCTAAGAATCGTAGCATCTGAAATTTTCTTTCTTGTCGCAACATCCTTTATTATTATTGTATTATAAATACTATCAAGATACTTATCTATTTCGTCTTGACTATCAAGTTTTAATGCATATGGCATAGAACTATTGTTAATGTATTTTAAATACAATCGTTCTCTTGATTCACTACTATAATAGTTAGCATATTCCTTAAAGGATAATGGTAACATTTTTATTTCTATATATCGACCAGATAATAAAGTTGCAAGTTCCCCAGACAAAAGATAAGCATTAGAACCAGTTATATATTCATCGACATTTTTTTTTACATACAATCCATCAACTGCTTTTTCAAATTTATCAATTGCTTGAACTTCATCCAAAAACACATAATACATATCATCATCGACAATTTTTTCATTGACATAACTATAAAGTTCTTTATAATCTTTAAAGTCATATTCTGGAAATTCAAGATTTATAGAAATTATATGATTATCTTTTACACCAATACTTTTTAAATAATTAATATATAATTCAAATAATGTTGATTTTCCGCATCTTCTTATTCCTGTTATTACTTTTATTAAATCTTTATCTTTCCATTTTTTTAGTTCTTCTAAATATTCTTCTCTTTCTATCACAGTCATCACCAAGTAAATGATATCATATTTTTTATTTTTTTGCAATAAATCGCATTTTTTTAATGAATTATATCTTTTGTTGCAATAATATTAAAACAAGTATCAATCATATGATACTTATTTTGTAAGTTCTTCTTGTAATAGTTTGTTAGCAAGTGACGGATTAACTTGTCCTTTAGACTCTTTCATCACTTGACCCATTAAATATTTTAAAGCTCTATCGTGTCCTGACTTATAATCATTTACACTTTCTTCATTATTAGCAATTACTCTTGCAATAATATCTTTAATTAAAGAATCATCTTTAATATTTTGAATATTCTTCTCTTTCATTATTTCTTCTACTGATTTTTCTTCTTCTAAGAAAGTATCTATTAAATCTTTAATGTTATTCATTGATAAACTTCCATCTGAAAGATGAGAAATTAAACTAACTAATCTTTTAACAGTAATTGTAGTATCACCTAAATCTTTTCTAGTTCTATTTAAGTAAGAAGCGATATCCCCTAATAATAGATTAGCAGCTATTTTATAGTCAGTATCCTCTTTTATTAACTCGGTAAAGAAGGAAGAAAAACTACGATTAGAAATTAATTTTTCTATCTGGCTTTCCTTGATACCTTTTTCTTTATATAGACTTCTTAATTCATCAGGAAGTAATGGTATTTCTTTTTTTGCTTCCTCAATCATTTCTTCAGTTAGATAAAGATAAGGAATATCTGGTTCTGGGAAATAACGATAATCATTACCAGTTTCTTTAACACGCATTAAAACAGTATCATTCTTTTTACTATCAAATCTTCTGGTTTCTACTTGTAAGGTTTCGCCTTTTTCAAGTAATTCTTTATGTCTTGCTATTTCTTTATCAATACTAAGTCCAACATTATGAATAGAACCAATATTCTTAATCTCTGTTTTAACTCCTAAAGTATCAGTCTTAGAAATAGACACATTAGCATCACAACGCATACTTCCTTCTTCCATCTTACAATCAGATATATTAGCATAGAAAAGGGTCTCTTTTAATTTTTCTAGATACTTCATTGCTTCTGCACTACTACTAATACAAGGTTTTGTAACTATTTCAATTAAAGGTACTCCTGCTCTATTGAAATCTAATAAACTGATTTCTCCACGGTGAGCACTTTTACAAGTATCTTCTTCTATATGCATCTCTTCGATTTCAATTTTTTTCTTTTGACCATCTACTTCTATTTCAATATAGCCATTTCGACCGATTGGTGTTCTATTCTGAGTAATCTGATAGTTTTTCGGATTATCTGGATAAAAATAATTCTTACGGTCAAAATGCATTACTTTAGAAATATCGCAATGTAGAACTTTACAAGCTTTAATACCTTGTCTTACTACTTCTTTATTCAAAGTAGGAAGTGTTCCTGGATATCCTAAATCAACAGGATTAACACAAGTATTAGTTGGCATTCCATAAGTATTTTTACTATTTGAAAATAACTTGGTATTACTCTTTACTTCTACGTGAACTTCAATACCTATCGTTGCTTTATATTCACTCATCTTTGATATCTCCCTTCTATAAAGGCTGCTAATTGATAGATAGTAGCTTCATCAAAACTATTACCAATTATATGTAAGCCATAAGGTTTAGTACCTTTCTTTGCTACTGGAAGAGAAAGTCCAGGTAGACCTGCCATATTAACTGGTATTACTAAAACATCATCTAAGAAAGATTTCATTGGGTCGGACATATCACTATCTAGACTATAAGCTGTAGTTGTGGTGACAGGGCCAATTACTAAGTCATAACTTGCAAATACTTTATCAAATTCTTTCTTTATATCATCACGGATAGACAAAGCTTTATCATAGTAAACTTTAGCATTAGCACCACTTAAAAGATAACTTCCTACCATAATACGACGTTTAACTTCTCTACCAAAACCTTCTTGTCTTGTCTTTAAATACATTTCTTCAAGATTTTCATAGTTAGCACTACGGTATCCATATCTTACCCCATCAAATCTTGCTAAGTTACTACTTGCTTCTCCCATAGCAATTACTTGATATAAAGTTACCGCTTGGTCTAAATATTTCATATCAACATAATCAACTGTGACACCATTTTCCTCTAAGAATTTAATAACATCTTTAATACCTGTTCTTATTTCAGCTGATACGATATCACTCATAAAATAGTTTGGTACTGCTACTTTTAAACCTGTTACTGGTGTCTTCATTTTTCTTCTAAAGTCTTCTTTTTCCTTAACAGCACTAGTTAGGTCTTTATCATCTTCTCCTACTAAGACATTTAGTAAACTTGCATTTTCATAAACCTTTCTGGTCATTGGACCTATTTGGTCAAGACTTGATGCAAAAGCTACTAAACCATAACGAGAAATTCTTCCATAGGTTGGTTTCATTCCTACTATTCCTGTATAACTAGCTGGTTGTCTAATACTTCCACCAGTATCACTTCCAAGCGCTAAAAATGTTTCATTACTAGCAACACAAGCCGCACTTCCACCTGATGAGCCCCCAGCTATTAATGTTTTATCAAATGGATTTTTAGGTGCACCAAAATAGCTTGTTCTACTGGTAGAACCCATAGCAAATTCATCCATATTTGTTTTTCCAATAATAATCATCTTAGCAGCTTTTATTTTGGCAATAACTGTAGCATCATAAATAGGAACAAAATTTTCTAGCATTTTTGATGCGCAAGTAGTTCTTAAGTCTTTAGTTACAATATTATCTTTAATAGCAATGGGAATACCGAAAAACAAGTTATCTTTCTCAACTTCTCCCAAAGATTCTGCTTCTTCAATAGCTTTCTCATTAATTGTAATAAAAGCATTTAAATCTTTATTTTCTTCTATTCTTGCAAGAGATTCTTTAACTAAATCTACTGGTGTTATAGTCTTCTCTATTAATAAGTTGTGAATTTCTTCTAAGCTTAAATCTAAATATCTATTCATTAATCATCACCGGCACTTCCACAAAATTTCCATTTTTCTTTGGAGCATTAGCTAAAGCTTCTTTAGCACTCAACATTTCTCCTTCAATATCTTCTCGCAATGCAGCTTTGTTTTCACTTGGAGTAAACATTATTTCATCATCATAACCTTTTATATCTGTAATTTTAGATACTTCATCTAATAGTTTTTTTAATTCAACTTGAAAAGTTTCTACATCACTATCACTCATACCAATACG
>JAQXHT010000054.1 GCA_029007415.1 bacterium | reverse complement strand
TCCAATATTAGTATAAAAAATTAAAGATTTTAACTTTGATCTTTTTGGTATACAATTTAAACGCACTTTCCTAATAAAGAAAAACAGATAGAATTTTATATTCTAACTGTTTTTTCAGTCATCTAGTCTGAACTGTAACTTTCTCGTGCTATTATTTCATTTTGCTCTATTGTTATTCATTCTTATATCTGCTACTATTAGTTCGGATACATTTGAAATATCAGGTGCTTTCCCTTCTATAAAATTTAAATTAAATAGAAGTGTGGTGATATCTATGACAAAAAACCAAACTTTTGTTGTTGTATTACTACTATTTATAGTAATATTTACATTACTATTCAAATAAAAAGACACCTGATTCAACTTATGTTGAATTCGGGTGTTAACTAAAACACTTTGGGAAACACCTGATTACCACAATCAAATGTATCCTTTTTTTATTATATGAAGTTTCCTTCATCTAGATACATCTTATCACAGAAATTATTTAATAACAATGTATCATTTCTAAAAATACTAATATAAGAAAAAAATTTACTTTTCTCGTATTATTTTAAAATGTAATTTTTAATTTCAAAGTGCAAAATATAAGTTTCAAAGTGCAATTTTTGCACTTTGAAATTATTTATACTATAAATAGAAGAAGTGCGAATATCTTCACACTTCTCTAGTAATATTTATTATATTATTATAAAAATAGCACCTGATTTCAACTTTTGTTGAATCGGAGTCACAGACCAAATCTTGAAAAAATACCTGATTATGGTCTATCAAATTTAGATTTATTTAGCAAAATTTTCTTTGCTAAATACATATTACAACAAAGAATAAGAAATAACAATATTCTTTTCTAAAAAATACTATTAAAGATAAAATTAACATATTTCTCGTATTATTATAGAGTTTTTATTCTCTAATTAAAGCATTCTAAAAGAAATAATGCTATAATTAGGGCGGTGAAGAAAAAATGAACAAAAAAATACTAATAGTAGAAGACGATATCAGTATGCAAGAAGAATTAAAAGCTTTATTAGAAAACACTTCTTACGAAGTATCAGTATTAAAAGATTTTGCAAATGCTAAAGAAATAATTTTAAAATCTAATGTTGATTTAATTTTACTAGATGTAAATATCCCTTATCTAAATGGAGAATTGCTACTAAAAGAAATAAGAAAAGAAAGTAATATACCTGTTATAATTCTTACTAGTCGTGCTAGTGAATTAGATGAAGCTTTATCAATTTCTTATGGTGCAGATGATTTTATTACCAAACCTTATAATCCAACTATATTACTACTTCGTATCCAAAATGTTTTTAAACGTTTAAACCAAGTAAAAGATAAAATTAAATATCGTGATTTAATGGTTTATCAAAATAAAGGAACATTAGTAAAAAATCAAGAGACGATAGAACTTACTAAAAATGAAATGATAATATTTTTATACCTTTTAACTAATCAAAATAGAATAGTAAGTCGTGATGAATTGATGAGTGAGTTATGGAATAACGAAGAATATATAAATGATAACGCCTTAACAGTAAATATTAGTAGGTTAAGAAGTAAATTAGTAAGTTTTGGTTATAGTGAAGCGATTGAAACTAGAAAAGGACAAGGGTATATCTTATTATGAGACTGAAAAACTATTTAAAAGACAAAATATTTTCTATAATTATTTACCTTTTAACCATAATATTAATAATTAGTATCTTATTAGCATTTAAAATATCTAGCTATTTAGTAGTAATAATTTTTACGATTCTCTTAGTAGCTGGTATTAGTATTTTTCTTTTAGACTATTTGCGCAAGAGAAACTTTTATCAAAATTTGCTAACTAATCTTGAAGCATTGGATAAAAAATACTTAGTTTTAGAAACCGTAACTACTCCTAGTTTTTATGAAGGAAAATTACTAAGTAAAATACTATATGATATAGATAAATCAATGATTGAAGAAATTAATAAATATAAAGCAAACTTAGAAGACTTTAAAGACTATATTGAAATGTGGATTCATGAAGTGAAAATGCCTCTAGCTACACTTATTTTGATGACTCATAATAATAAAGACTTAGATAGAAAATATCTTTATCAACTAAAAAGATTAGATAACTATCTAGACCAAGTATTATATTATGTTCGTAGTAACTATTTAGAAGAAGACTTCACTTTTCAAGATGTTAGCTTAGATAAAGTCATTACAGCGATAGCTTTAAAAAATAAAGATGATTTATTAGAAAATAATATAGATTTTATCGTTGATACAAAAGGAATGAAAGTTACTACTGATTATAAATGGTTAGAATTCATATTGAATCAAATAATCAATAATAGTATTAAATATGCTAGTAAAACTAAAAATAGCTATATCAAAATAACAGCACATCAGTTAGATGATAAAGTTAGACTTAGTATTTTGGATAATGGTAAGGGGATTAGTAAAAGTGATTTACCAAAAGTCTTTAATAAGTCATTTACTGGTGATAATGGAATTTATAATTCAAAATCAACCGGAATGGGTTTATATATTGCTAAAAAATTATGTGATAAATTAGGTCATAAAATTGAAATTACTTCCTTAGTAAGTGAATATACCTTAGTAACTTTAACTTTTGGTGTAAATAACTATTATAAAATACAAACCAATATTACAAAATTGTAATGAACTGAGATATTAAACAAATGGTTACTATTCACAGCTGAATAGTAACTATTTCCTTTTAAAAATATTAAGTAAAAAGAAAAATCTATATTATAAATAATTAAATAGTTTCGTTATTAGAGAAATAAGTATTAAAATAAATACAACTGTTATTTGTTTAATGTTATTTTAAACTTTATCCCTTAGAAATTTCTTAAATAACTTTTTAATCAAATTTGCTTCTTATGATATTGAAATAAGTAAAATTTATGGTGTTTAGAAAGAATTACATATTTATACCGATAGTCAAGTAAAAGATTCTTCACTTAAAAATAGCCAAGAAGAAGTATCTCTATTTAGAATATAATTCTAATATATTATATTCTTTAAATTGGATAGGTTATATGAAATGGCTAGTAATGATACTAATCTTGCTTTTATCGTTTTACTAGATGAAGTAATAGAAAATAAAGAAAAAATGATAGATAATCTTATAAAGACTGATTCTTTTTCTAATACTATTTTAAGTTTTAATACAAAAGAAGAAATTTATGCTTCTAGTATTGGTGCATTAGTAACTTAATGTAAAGGTATCTTTTATTATTTTAATCTATGGAAGTTATTTCTTATTAACATATTATTGTAGTAAAAATATTATTAAAAATAAAAGCTAAAAAATAATCCTATCTACTTAATATAGATAGGATTATTTGATTTTAACTTTTTTAGTAACCATTCTGTTATCACATTCCTTGGCAAGTATTAAACTACATATAAGAAATAAGCTCAAGAATAGCATAAGTAACAATAAAATTAATTTTAACATAAAACCTCCTGTCATGATTATTATATACAGTGTATTTCTTTTTTATTCTTGATATCATTATAAAATTAACAATTTACGAAATTTGTCAAAAGATGTCGATAAAATGTAATTTTTCTAAAACTTTCATTTTGGAATGACCAAAATCTACGATATACTAAAGTAGAATGGAGAAAAAAGAATAAAACTATTGAATATACTTAAATTTTAATTGACAAGATAGTAGTATTAAGTATATTATAAATAGCGACTGGAGGGGTAGAAATATGGAAGAAATCAATCTTATGGAGTTTTTTGACTATTATTTAGCAAGAGTTGTTTATGTTCTAGCAACTATTTTTGCATTTGTATTTTTAGGCAGTATTTACAGTTTAGTTATAAAAACACCATTATACCAGAGTAGTACAACTGTTGTTTTAGCAAGAGAAAGCGACGATACACAAAAGTATACACAAAGTGATGTTTTATTAAACCAAAACTTAGTTCCAACTTATAGTAACATCATTAAGAGTCGTAGTGTATTAAGACAAGTCATTAACAATGAGAAATTAGACTATACAACTGATGAATTATCTAGTTTAATAACTGTTTCAAGCGTTGAAAATACAGAAATAATTAAAGTAACAGTTAAAAACAAAGATAGAGAATTAGCTAAGAAAATAGCTAATGCCATTGTGCCAGTTTTCTCTAACAAAGTAAAAGGTTTCTATAATATTGATAATGTAAGTGTACTAGATACAGCAGAACTAGCAATTAAACCTTGTAATATTAACTATTCAAAAGATCTTATTATTTATACATTGTTAGGTTTTATACTATCTAGTGGTGTTATCTTTGTAATTTATTACTTTGATACAACTATCAAGAGTACATCTGATATTGAAGATAAATTAAAATTAACTGTTTTAGGAACAGTACCAAAAGCGAATAGGGGGTAAGTAAAGTGATATTTAAAAAGAAAGAATCTTTAAAACCAAAACAAGCTGATTTATTATTAAATTTAAATAAAAAGACTAGTTTTACAGAATCAATTAAGAGTATTAGAACAAACTTAGCTTTTTCTGAAGTAGATAAGAAAATGCAAGTAATCTTAATAACTTCTGCACAACCAGGAGATGGAAAGAGTTTTATCTCTGCTAATTTAGCTCTTGCTTATAAAGATGAAGATAAGAAAGTATTATTAATTGATGCTGACTTAAGATGTGGTAGACAAAATCAAATATTTAGAATTGTTAACTCTGCTAATAAAGGTTATTCTAACTTGATTTTAAATTATCAAGAAACTGGTACTAGTAAGAATAAGAAAACAGCACCTTTTGATGTTAAAGATTATATAGTAAAAACAAAACAAGGAATAGATTTAATTCCTAATGGACCAACACCACCCAATCCAATTGAACTATTAGCAAGCAATAATAATGAAAAGGTAATAGCACAATTAAAGAAAATGTATGACATTATTATTATTGATTGTACACCAGTTCTTGGAATAAGTGATGCTATTGTTATGACAAAATATAGTGATGCAAACATCTTAGTAGTTTCTAATAAGAAGACAAAATTAGAATTAGTATCAAGAGTTGAAAAAGTATTTAGCCAATCACATGCTACCTTAACAGGAGTAGTAATTAATAAAGTAGATGTTAGTGAAGGTGGCTATTACGGATATTATTCTAATAGTTATTATGGGGAATCTGAATAGTGAAAGATTTACATAATCACATTTTACCAGGTTTAGATGATGGATGTAAGAACGAAGAAGAGAGCTTGAAGATATTAAATGACTTGATTAATAGTGGCGTTAATGAAGTCGTTTTTACACCACATTATGTTTCTGGTACTAAATATACGGCGAATAATAAAGAAAAGAAAGAGGCTTTTCTTAAACTAAAAAAAGTCATTGAAAAGAATAAGTTACCGATTAAAGTTTACTTAGGTAATGAGATTTTATTCTGTGATAATATTTTAGAATTACTTGATAATGGAGAAATATTATCTATTAATAATTCTAAGAATTTACTTATTGAATTTCCAATGATGAATTTGCCGCATAATGCAAAAAATGTCTTTGATGAATTAATGAGTGCTGGTTATAATGTGATACTAGCACATCCTGAAAGGTATTATTTTGTAAGAGAAGACATTAATATATTAAATGACTTTGTAAGTATGGGAGTGCACTTACAAGGAAATTATACAAGCTTATTTGGAAAGTATGGTAGGGCAAGTAAGAAAATTCTAAAAAAGCTTTTAAAAAGAGGAATGATTGATATACTTGCTAGTGATACACATCATGAAGTGATTGGAAATGAAGTAGCACTAAGAAGAAAATTAAAATGGTATTTGAAAGAAGAAGAAATCAATCGACTTCTTTTTGAAAACTTTGATTTGATTGTTAATAATAAAAAATAAGAACAGTAAAGAGGTATTAGGTATATGTATAAGTATGTAAAACGTGGTATGGAAGTTACGCAAAATAAATCAGGGGTAAAAGGTAAGATATTTGATTTATATAAATTTAGAAATATGGAGGTAATACAATGATTTCGGCAGAGTCAACAACAATTGAGGATGATACTATAATTCAAACTACTGATGAAGTGAAGAAGTCAAAAGTATTTTTTTATAAGATAGAAAGAGCCTCTTATTTCTTTATCAAGAGAATATTTGATATAATTTGTTCGTTACTTGGTATTTTATTATTAATTCCTGTAGCAGTTGTAACAAAATTCTGCTACTTAATAACAGGAGATAAAAAATCAATTTTTTATAAGCAAAAGAGAATCGGTAAAAATGGTAAACCAATATACATATATAAATTTAGAAGTATGGTGTACAATGCTGATGAAGTTTTAAAAGAACTTTTAAAAAATCCTGAGTATAAAAAAGAATGGGATTTAAATCAAAAATTTGAAAATGATCCTAGAATAACCAAAATAGGTAACATTTTACGAAAAACATCACTAGATGAATTACCACAATTTATTAATGTAATCAAAGGTGATATGTCTATGATAGGACCTCGTCCTTTAGTTGAAGGTGAGCTTGATGCCCATGAGGGAAATCATGCAATATATGAAAGTGTTCGTCCAGGTATTTCAGGATGGTGGGCAGCTAATGGAAGAAGTGCAACTACTTATGAAAAAAGACTTGAATTAGAGTATTTTTATTGTAAAAATTGTAATTTGATATTAGATATCAAGTGTGTATTTTTAACAATTGTGGCAGTGTTATTTAAAAAAGGTGCAAAATAAGTATTGAGAAATAATATATTTTCTCTCTTTTTTCTACATATTTTTAATTAGTATAAAAAAATATTAACTATAGTATTAAAATGATTAAGTATAATTTTTTATTATTAATAGTTGTTGATTAAAATAGAAATAATGATAGACGATTTTATTTGAAATAAATAACTGAAAAAAGTACGTGAATTGTAGTTAGGGGTAAAAGAAGATGAAAAAGGTTGATATAATTTGTCCATTATATAATGCAGAAAAATATATAGAAAATTTGCATAAATCATTTATTATGCAGGAAAAAGTCAAAGTGAATAGAATAAGATATGTTTTAACTGAAAGTAAAGACAATACAGAAGAATACTTAAAAGAACATAGTATTGAATATAGGAAGATTAAAAAAAATGAATTTTCACATAGCTTGGTGAGAGAAAAAGAAGCAATGGATAGTGATTCTGATATAGTTGCCTTTGTTACTCAAGATGTAGTTATTGACGATAAATTTTGGCTATATAAGTTAACTAAAGATATTGGAAAAGGTAACGTTGTTGCTACCTATTCAAGACAGATTACAAAGTACAATAATATTGAAAAATATACGAGGGAAGCAAACTATCCAACAAAATCTAAAATAGTGTCAAAAGATGATATTCCAGAATTAGGTCTAAAAACATTTTTCTTCTCAGATGCTAGTTCAGCCATTGATGTTAAAGTGTTTAAAAGATTGAATGGTTATGATGGAAAAAATTTGCCTATAAGTGAGGACATGTATATAGCTCATAAAATTATTACTAGAGGTTACAAAATAAAATATTGTGCAGAATCAGTAGTTCATCATTCTCATAATTTTACTTTAAAGGAGGTTTATGATAGATATAAACTAACTGGTAAGTTTTTTAAAGAAAATAGTTATTTAGATCAATATGGAACTAATTCTAGTGGAGGATTGCTTGCTAAATATATTTTGAAAAGAGCTATACAAGAGAAAAATATAAAAGTATTAATCAGATGGCCTTTTGATATGGCAGCAAGATTTATTGGTATGAAAGTAGGAAAGATGTAGAATGAAA
>JAQXHT010000053.1 GCA_029007415.1 bacterium | reverse complement strand
ATATCTATTATTTATTTTACATATTCAAAATTTAGTAGTAGTAATGAAATTACTATGTATGAAACAACTGTTAAGCCTTTTATTAAGAATGATTATTTTATTGCTAGTTATATTGATGGTGAATGGTCTAATGAGATTCCTGGTAAGAATGATGGTTATGTGATTGATAAGATTGTCTGTGATAATGGGGCAGTTGGTACTTGGGATAATGATAAATGGGCAATAACAATAGAAAATGCTACAAAAAAGATTAAATGTAGTGTATTTTTTAAAGAAAAAATACAATTTAATTTTGATTATACAGGTACAGAACAAGTATTTACAGTGCCCAAAACAGGAACTTATAAAATCGAAGTATGGGGAGCCCAAGGTGGAGCTTTTTCGAATGAAACATCAGGTGGAGCCGGCGGATACTCAAGTGGCATTTTAAATTTAAACTTAAATGAGGATATCTATATAAATGTTGGTTCAACTGATCTAAAAAAATGTAATGATATAGGAAATGGTTCCTATTGTGAAGGCGGATATAATGGCGGTGGTACTAGTCAGGATGCTACCAAGGAACAATGGGGAGCTGGAGGTGGTGCCACTCATGCAGCTACCATATCTGGATTATTATCAAATTTAAATAATGATAAGGATAAAATTTTGATAGTAGCCGGTGGCGGTGGTGGTGCTTATAGTGGATTAAATGGGGCTTCAGGCGGTGGATTTCAAGGAAATAATGGAGCGGATAGAACTGGTAGTGAGTATAAAAAAGCCTATGGTGGCACTCAAGTAGCGGCTGGAACAGGATATAAAATAGGTGGATTTGGCTATGGTGGTAGCTGTAGAGTATCACATGATACAAATTGTTCTGGTGGTGGTGCAGGATTCTATGGTGGTGCAGGAGCTTTTGGAATAAATGGTGCTGGTGGCTCTGGCTACATTGGAAATTCATTATTAACTGATAAAACTATGTATTGTTATAATTGTACAGAAAGTAGTGAAGAAATCACTAAGACAGTGTCTACAACTTGTGCTGAAGAAACCCCAACTGAAAACTGTGCCAAAAAAGGCAATGGCTACGCTAGAATAACATATATAGAATAAATAATATAAAACTAAAATTGACCTGAAGGTCTTTTTTTAATATAATTAATTGTGTGTAAGAGAGGTAAAAGAATGAATAATAACATAATAGAACAATTAGCTAGTACTTTGAAAATTAGTACTAAACAAATAGAAGAAGTATTAAGCTTACTTAGTGAAGGGGCAACTATACCTTTTATAGCAAGATATAGAAAAGAACGTACGGGAAATCTCAATGAAGATCAAATAAGAGCAATAGAAGAACAATATAAATATCAAGAGAATTTATTAAAACGTAAAGAAGATGTTATAAGATTAATTGATGAGAAAGGTCTTCTTACTGAAGAGATAAGAAATAGTGTTCTTGCTTGTAGTAAGTTAACGGAAATTGAAGATGTTTATAGACCATATAAAGAAAAGAAGAAAACTAAAGCTACGGAGGCAATTAAAGCGGGGTTAGAGCCTTTAGCTAAAAAAATTATGGCTTTTCCTATTAAAGGAAGTATAGAGGCTTTAGCAAGTGGTTATAATATGGATGTAGATAAGGCTTTAGAGGGAGCTTCTTATATTATTGCTGAATGGATAAGTGATAATGCAAATACTAGAAAGTATATAAGAAATTATGTTTATAATAATGGTTTAATAACTTCAAAGTTAAAGCCAAAGGCAGTAGATGAAAATAAACTATATGAAATGTATTATAATTTTAGTGAGAGAATAAAGTATGCAAAGCATTTTCATATTTTGGCTATGAATAGAGGAGAAGAAAAGAAAATACTTAGTGTAGGATTAGAGTATGATTTAGATTATATTCAAGCTAATCAAGAGAATAAATGGATTAAAAATAAAGAATCTTATGTTGTTGATATAATAAAATCATGTATTAAGGATTCATTAAAAAGACTTATTATGCCTAGTATTGAAAGAGAGATTAGAAGTGAATTAACGGATAATGCAAGTAAGAAAGCGATTGAAACGTTCCAAGCTAATTTAGAAAATCTTCTTTTAACAAGGCCGGTTAAGAATTCAAGAGTTTTAGGGTTTGATCCCGCTTTTAGAACAGGATGTAAGTTAGCAGTTTTAGATTATAGTGGGGCTTTACTTGAAATTGCCGTTATATATCCTCATGAACCGCACAATGATAAAGCGGGCAGTGCGAAGAAAATGCTAGAATTAATTGATAAATATAATATTGATTTAATTGCGATAGGTAATGGTACTGCTTCGCGGGAAAGCGAAAAGTTTGTTAGTGAGGTTATTAAGGGTAGTAAAGTTAAGTATGTTATTGTTAGTGAAGCAGGTGCTAGTGTATATTCAGCAAGTTCTTTAGCTAAAGAAGAATTTCCTGATTTAACAGTTGAAAAACGTAGTGCAGTGTCAATTGGGCGTCGGATTCAAGATCCTCTTTCGGAGTTAGTTAAAATTGATCCTAAATCAATAGGTATTGGGGAATATCAACATGATGTTAATCAAAAAGAACTTAATGAATCATTAGATTTTACAGTTTCTAAGGTTGTAAATGAAGTGGGAGTTAATGTCAATACAGCGTCAAAGTCTATTTTGAAATATATATCAGGCTTAACGAAGAGTGTTATTGAAAAAATTTATAAAGCTAAGGAAGAGAGAGCTTTTACTAGTCGGGAAGATTTAAAGAATGTTAAGGGAATTAGTGATAAAGTTTATGAACAAGCAGTAGGGTTTTTACGAGTTAAGGGCGCTAACCCTTTAGATAATACGGGAATACATCCAGAGTCATATGAGTTGACGAATAGGTTGTTAAAAGAATTAAACTTAGATATTAAGGATATTAATAATACAACTTTTAAGGATGTTTTAAGTAAAGCTAATGTTAAAGAGCTAAGTACGAAGTTAGAAAGTGATACTTTTACAATTGAGGATATTATTAAAGAATTAAGTACGCCAGGACTTGATCCAAGAGATAGTTTAGAAGCCCCTATTTTAAAGAGTGATATTCTAGAACTTAAAGATTTAAAGGTTGGTATGGAATTACAAGGAACAGTTAGAAATGTTACTAGTTTTGGGGCATTCGTAGATATTGGACTACATGATGATGGTTTAGTACATATTTCGAAAATGGCTAAGACTTTCGTTAAAGATCCAAAAGAAGTTGTTAATGTTGGTGATATTGTAACGGTGTATGTTTGTGATGTTGATAAAGATAAACAAAAAGTAGCACTTTCTTTAATACCGCTAAGCTAGTTATTAAGGATTAGGAGGATAATTATGTGTGGAATAGCAGGATTTGTTAATAAAAATATTAAAAATAAAGAGGAAGTTATAAAGAAAATGGCTGATAGAATTAAGTATCGTGGTCCGGATGGAGAAGGGTATTTTATTGATGATGATGTAGCTTTGGCGCATCGTAGGTTGTCAATTATTGATTTAAGTACTGGTAGTCAGCCAATGTATAATGAAGATAATAGTATTGTAATTGTTTTTAATGGAGAGATATATAACTTTGTAGAGTTAAAGGATGAGTTAAAAAGTAAAGGTCATAAGTTTAAAAATAAAAGTGATACGGAGGTTATTATTCATGGCTATGAAGAATGGGGTAAAAATGTTGTTGAACATTTAAGAGGTATGTTTGCTTTTGCAATATGGGATCAAAATACCAAGACTTTGTTTATGGCACGAGACCATTTTGGGATTAAACCACTTTACTATGCAAAGTTTAATGATACTTTAATGTTTGCTAGTGAGATTAAGGCATTCTTAGATCATCCGGATTTTAAGAAAGAATTAAATAAGGAAATTTTATCGGCGTATTTATGTTTTAATTCGACACCAACGGAAGAAACTTTTTTTAAAGGAGTATATCGTTTAGAACCAGGACATACTTTGACTTATAAAGATGGTAAGATAGAAATAGAAAGATATTTTCACTTAGAATTTAATGAAACAGAACAAAAAATGAATAAGATAGTTGAAGATATTGATGAAGCAATGAGAGATTCGGTGGAACATCATCAAATAAGCGATGTAGAAGTTGGCTCATTCTTATCAAGTGGGATAGATTCTTCTTACTTAGTATCTTTAATGAAACCAGATAAGACTTTTACAGTAGGGTATGATAACCCTAAGTATGATGAGATCGGGTACGCTAAGGATTTAGCGGATAAGCTTGGAATTGAAAATAAGTCAAAGAAGATAACTAAAGATGAGTATGTTGAGGCTTTACCAAGTATTATGTATCATATGGATGAACCTTTGGCGGATCCTAGTGCTATTGCTCTATACTTTGCAGCTCAAATAGCTAGTAAAGATGTTAAGGTTGTAACCTCAGGTGAAGGGGCTGATGAATTATTTGGCGGATATTTAAATTACCGAGAAGAAGTAGATAATCAGTGGTATATGAAAATACCTTATCCAATAAGAAGATTGGCTTCTAATATTGCGGGATTGTTTCCAGAGGTTAGAGGGTTAAACTTTGTATATAGAAGAGGTAGAAAATTAGAAGAATATAATATTGGGTTAGGAAGAGTATTTAGAGATAAGGAAGCTAAGGGGATAGTTAATTTTAAAAATCAAATTGATACTAAGGATATAGTGGCACCTTTTTATGAAGATTATAAAGATAATTCTAACTTAGTAAAAAGACAAGCGATTGACTATTATTTTTGGTTAGTAAGAGACTTTTTACATGCTGTTGACAGAACTACTATGATGTTTGGATTAGAAGCAAGAACGCCTTTCTTAGATAAAAGTGTTTATGAGGTGGCAAGAAAATTACCACAATGGGCGAAGGTTAATGAAGAAACAACGAAACCGGCACTTAGAATGGCTGCTAAAAGAGTGATTCCTAATGAATCATATAAGAAGAAGAAGTTAGGTTTTCCGGTTCCATTAAGAGAATGGATAAGAGATGATGATCTTTATGAAGAGATTAAGGCTAAGTTTAATTTACCGATAGCTAAAGAGTTATTTAACTATAAAAAGATTATGAAGCTTTTAGAGGACCATAAGAATGGTAAGAAAGATTGTTATAAGAAAGTATGGACGATATATACATTTATTGTTTGGTATCAACAGTATTTTGAGGCGTAAGGCCTTTTTTTTTACATTTTTGGATGTAAAATTAGTAATACTTTAGATAAATATATGATAGAATATTACTAGAAAAGGAATGAAGTATATGATTAATATTAAGACTAATTCAAGGAAGGTAAAACCAGGGGATACTTTTGTTGCGATTAAGGGATTTACAGTAGATGGACATGATTATATTGAAGATGCAATTAAGGCTGGTGCTACAAAAATTGTTTGTGAACATGGCAGTTATAGTGTAGAGACTTTAGTTGTTCCTAGTACTAAGGAATGGGTGCAAAAGTATATTGTTGATAATTATAAAGATGAAGTTAATAAGTTAAGAATTATTGGGGTTACGGGGACTAATGGAAAGACTACGACGTGTTTTTTAACTTATCAGGCTTTGAAAAAATTGGGGGTTAATGCTGCTTATATGGGTACTATTGGGTTCTATTATGGGGATACAAAGTATGAACTTAATAATACGACACCAGAAATTTTAGATTTATATTCTTATTTTATTGAAGCTTTAGAACAGGGAGTAACAGATGTTGTTATGGAGGTTTCTAGTCATTCTTTATGTGAAAAAAGGGTAGAAGGATTAGAATTTAGTGAAGTAGCGTTTACAAATTTAACGGAAGATCATTTAGATTATCATAAAACAATGGAGAATTATTTAAATGCTAAGTTACTTATTTTGAAGCAGATTAAAAAAGATGGTGTAGTTATTGTTAATAATGATGATGATTATGGTAAGTATTTTGAAGTTGGTAATTATAAGACTTTAGGGTATTCAGGGGATAATTATAAGATATTAGATTATAGTCAAACGGATAAGGGAACGCTTATTTCGTTTATGGTAGATGGTAAGAATTATGAGATTGAAACTAATTTAAGGAGTAAGTTTAATGTTTATAATTATTTGACATGTCTAGCTTTACTTAACAATTTGGGTTTTAGTATTGATGAGATTGCTGAGGTTACTAAGAGTATTTATCCTCCTAAAGGTAGATGTGAACAGATTGCGGTTAATGGTGGGGAAGCGGTTATTGATTATGCACATACTCCAGATGCTGTAGATAAGATTATTTCAGCGTTTTTAGAAAATAAGAAAGGAAAGGTTATTACAATAGTTGGATGTGGTGGGGATAGAGATCCACTTAAGAGACCAATTATGGGTAATATTGCGAGTGAGAAGTCTGACTATGTAATATTTACAAGTGATAACCCTAGAACTGAAGATCCTAAGGCGATATTAGATGATATTATTAAGGGTGTTAGAAAAGATAATTATGAGGTTGAAATAGATAGACCAATTGCTATTAGAAAAGGCTTAGATATGATAGGAAAGAATGACGTTCTTCTAATATTAGGTAAAGGTCATGAAGATTATCAGATTATTGGTCATACAAAACATCATTTAGATGATGCGGAAGAGGTAAGAAAGTACTTAGAAGCACATAAAAATTAAAAAGTTTGTAAAAAGTACTTGAAAAAGGCATTGAAAATATGGTATATTGTTAATGCCTACTGATGCGGATGTAGTTTAATGGTAGAGCTTCAGCCTTCCAAGCTGATAACGTGGGTTCGATTCCCATCATCCGCTCCATTGAGGAATCTGCTCGGAACAATTACCGAGTTTGATATATAAATCTATCGAAAGATAGATTTTTTTGGTGTGCCGTGCATGGCATATATCTAGTTGGTGAAAGTCCAATACACGCGTAGGTATCAACGAAGTGTTAGGGAAGCACAAAGCATTAATGGTGACATTAGGGCCAAAGGAAGTGCGAAACAAAATCGAGGGCCAACAAACAGAAATTTACTATAAGGCTACATAAACGGATAAGGTTGCCAAACAAACTAAAGTCCAAAAGATACACGTAACTTTATGTAGTAAAGTAAGTGGCTAATCGAGGAAAGATATATGTCTTACCGCGGGAGGTCTTGCAGACGATTAAGGAGAACCCTATTAAGAAAATCGGTCGAAAAAGGTTTATTGCAAGAAGTCAGCAGAGGTCGTAGTACTAGGAAACTAGGAAGGACCGAATAATTTGTAGTTTTTACTACTGAAATTGGAATAGACAATAGTCAGAATAAATTCATAGGTAATAAGTTAACGTATTTAATGTATAAATCCTATAAAAGATATTAGTCTATGAGCGAAATTAGAGAGGTGGAAACAAATATGGAACTTTTAGAAAAAGTACTTTCCAAAGAAAACTTAAATAATGCTTATAAGCAAGTTTACAAGAACAAAGGAGCGAGTGGTATAGACGGTGTGACAGTAGAAGAATTATTTTCGTATATAAAAGAACATCAAGAAGAAATATTATGGAAAATAAGAAATCGAAAATACAAACCACAACCAGTAAGAAGAGTTTATATACCGAAAGAAAATGGAAAAATGAGAAAGTTAGGAATACCAAGTGTTATAGATAGGGTAATACAACAAGCAATAGTACAAGTCCTAACGCCAATCTATGAAGAACAATTTTCTAATAATTCTTATGGATTCAGACCAAATCGTTGTTGTGAACAAGCAATAATAAAAGCATTAGAATGCTTTAATGATGGATATGATTGGATAGTAGATATAGACTTACAATCATTCTTCGATGAGGTAAATCAAGATAAACTAATAGGGATTATAAGAAGAACAATTAAAGATGGAAATCTAGTATCCTTAATTAGGAAATTCTTACAAAGTGGAGTGATGGAAAAAGGAGTAGTACAAGAAACTAAGAAAGGAACACCACAAGGTGGAAATCTTAGTCCTTTATTATCCAATATCATGTTAAACGAACTTGATAAAGAATTAGAAAGTCGAGGATTACATTTTGTAAGATATGCCGATGATTGTCTTATTATGGTAAAGTCAGAAAAAGCAGCAAATAGAGTTATGGAAAGTATAACTACATTTATAACTAAGAAATTAGGGTTAAAAGTAAATGCAGAAAAGAGTAAAATAGCAAGACCAAATAATATCAAATACTTAGGGTTTGGATTTTACAAGAAAATTAATCAAAATATATGGAGACCAAAACCACATATTAAATCAATAAATAAATTTAAGATTAAACTGCGCGGTATACTAGTAAGAAGTAAAAGTATTAGCTTAGACGAAAGACTTCTTAAACTTAAACAAATAATATATGGTTGGGTTAACTACTTTAGAATTGCAGATATGAAAATGTTACTTTTGAGAGAAATAGACCCATGGGTTAGAAGAAAACTTCGAGTAATTATATGGAAACAATGGAAGAAGATAAGGAGAAGATATACTTGTCTTAGAAAACTAGGAATATCACATAGAGATGCTTATGTTACAGCAAACTCAAGGAAAGGTTACTACCATATAGCACATACAAGAGTGATAGAAGCTGCAATATCTAAAGAAAGATTAAATAAAAGAGGTCTAGTAAACTCACTAGACCACTATCTAAAAGTACATGTTATTACGAATTAAACCGCCGTATACCGAACGGTACGTACGGTGGTGTGAAAGGGTATCATATCAATAAATATAAAATTTATTGAAAATTTACTCTATTCGATT
>JAQXHT010000052.1 GCA_029007415.1 bacterium | reverse complement strand
CAAAAAAGAAGGGTGAATTTTAAAAATTCGGTATTTGCTCTTCTTTTTTATATGTGTTAGATTAGGTCTCACCGAAAGGAGGTGAGAAAATATTGTAAACTTAGATAATGATAGAGTTTTAAAATTAAAAGAAAAACTCTTAATAGAACACAAGGTTATACCAGCTACACAAGACTCTGTCTTTAAGATAGTGATGACTTCTTGTCCTAATTATCTTTCTTTTCTAATTAGTGAATTTACAAGTGTATCAAAAGAAGAAATTAAACGTAAATTAGTGATTAAGAATAATGAACTTAATCTGAGTAATGCTAAGGAAAAAAGAAAAATCTCTGATTTTATTGTTGGTATTGATAAGTTATTAGTTAATATCGAAATGAATGGCAAGTATTATGAATGGTTATTCGTGCGTAATGATGCTTATCTAGGAAAGATTGAAGGAGAAAGTTTAAACTCTGGTAATGATTACAGTACACTTTATTCGTTTTTACAGATTAATCTAAATAATTTTACTTATTTTAAAGGTAATGATTCAGCATTAGAATTTGTTTATACTGATAAAAAAAGTAAACAAATTGAAACGGAAAAAGTTAAAAAATATCATATCAGTCTTCCAAAACTAGCTAAGAAATATTATAATGGAGCTAGATTAAGTAAACTTGAAAAAGCGTTACTTATACTGAAAGTTGATAAGATTAGTGATTTAGAAAAATTAGGGAAAGGAGATAATGACTTAATGGAAGCAGTAGGAAGAATAAAAGAAGCTTCTCTTGATATTAATACTATTGGACTTTATGATGCTGATTTAGAGCGAGAAAGAATTGAAAATGGTATTAGAAGTGTATCATTTAAAGCAGGAATTGAGCAAGGAAGCACAAAAGAAAGAATTTCTATAATTAGTGCAATGCTTAATAACGGAATGAGTCAGGAAGAAGTTACTAGAATGACTGGTATACCGATAAAAGAAGTAAAAGCGATAAAACTCTAGGTTTTATCCTTTTTCTATTGCATAAAATTATAACGAGAAAAACTAAAACTTTATTAAATATTAATAAAAATGAATAAAATAATACTATAATAGAGCTAGGTTAAGTAAGCTTGAAAAAGCGTTACTTATACTGAAAGGTGATAAGATTAGTGATTTAGAAAAATTAGGGAAAGGAGATAATGACTTAATGGAAGCAGTAGGAAGAATAAAAGAAGCTTCTCTTGATATTAATACTATTGGACTTTATGATGCTGACATGGAGCGAGAAAGAATCGAAAATGGTATTAGAAGTGTATCATTTAAAGCTGGAATTGAGCGTGGACTTGAGCAAGGAAACGTAGAAAAACAGACTTCTATAATTAGTACGATGTTAGGTAATGGAATAAGTCAAGAAGAAATTTCTAGAATGACTGGTATACCAATCAAAGAAGTAAAAGTGATAAGAGTCAATTAAAATCTTATCGCTTTTTATAAATCATTATTCCAGACTTACTATCTTCAAATTTATAAACTTCAGTATTTGGTAAATTTAGTTTCTGAAAGACATTCGTATCATAAAGATAAGTCAGTATTTCTCCATTATTATTTAAGGGTAGAGTAGATAATAATCTCCTATAACTATCCTTGGAATTGTAATACATAATAGAGGAAAGATTAACTAGATCATAACCAGTTTCTAAACTATCAGCAAGCTTAAAAATATCACCTGTCAAATAAGTTATATTAACACTACTAATCTTTTCCTGTAGATTTTGATAATTAGCACTATTTTGAAGATAGATATTTTCCCTTTTGACCTTAGTAGTAGAAAAAGGTTCGCTAGAAAATAAAGTAGAATCTCTTAAATCACTATAATCAAAATAATTAAGTAAACTATCCCAAAATAATCTTGTATCCTTATCTAAACTAGGACGAATAGTATCATACATATCATCATAATCTAAGTCATCAACCTCTTGATAAAAGAATTTCACAAATTCTTCCAAAGAAAAAACTTTTAAACCTGCTATCTGTAAATTCAAATAATACTTTGGAAAAGTACTTATATCAAAACCAGTAACATCATAACTACCGGCAAAAATACTATTTAAAATTTGATTACCAGAAGCAATAACAGAAAGAACTTTATCCTTACCATTAAGTAAAAACTGATACTTGCTAATCTCTTCATTAGTAGTTCTATAGATAAAAGAACTATTGTGGTAGGGTGAAAAAGTGACATTATTTGTCTTCCTACTCACTATTTCTTGAGCCATTTTTATATCATCATCGAGCATTGTAACCCTTCTTTCAATAGTGACTATTCTAACATTAATAAAAGAAAAAATCTATAAAGAACATTTGTACTCTTTATAGATTCTCTAATTCATCAGTAACTATTCACTAGGTTGATTATTATCTTTTTCTTCCGTCTTACTGTCAGTTTCCGTATTCTTATTATCATCCTTAGAAGTATCAGTCTTATCATCGCTTTTACTATCATCAGGAACAGTTGGTACGGTAGAATTATCACTCTTATCATTATCTTTTATGGTACTACCACCATTACTAGTAGTATTATCTCTAACAGTCGTATTTGACTTACTATCAGTAACGGTAGAAGACTCACTACTACCACCAGATAGAGTAAGAACAACAGAACCACTAATTAAATCAACACGCTTATTAGTTGGATAACTTTGTGCAATTACATGACCAGAATTACCTTTAAAAGTAACTTTTACGCCATTCTTAGTTGCCCAAGCTTGAGCAGTTGCCATCGTGTCCCCAGTAAAATCAGGAAGAAGAGTGTACTTAAAAGAAGTTTTATAAGGACCAGTACCAGTTACGACCTTTTCATAAGGTGTATTAATAGAGAAGGAAAACTCTTTAACCATCGTTGGGTCTTTCTTTCCAAGATTAACTTTCATTGCATTGATAATATCTTTTCTACTTTCCTTGTTAGGAATATAATCCCAAAGAACAAGTCTACTTCGCTCATCATAAATCATTTGACCAGTACCAGATAAGAATAACTGTTCAATATTGAGTAAATCAGCATCATCTTTCTGTAAGGCATTATTAGTAATATCTTTAGCAATATCATAGAAAGATAAAATTTGTTTGGTAGTAAAGTTAGTATCTAGATTATTAGAAATAGCATCTAAAACACCCATTACTTGACTAACACTAGACATATCTTTAACTTTGTTGATAAGTCCTTGAATAACAATCTGTTGATTAAGACCACGGTCCAAGTCACCATTAGCAAGTTGTTTTCTATTTCTAGCAAGAACTAAAGCTTGCTCACCATTTAAATGGTGTAAACCTTGTTTAATACAAATATAACCTTCACGATTAGAATCATCAGTACATAAGTCTTGTGGAACTTCAACATCAATTCCACCTAAAGTATTAACTAAAGACACAAGTCCACGGAAGTTAATCTTCGCATAATAATCAATCTTAACATCAAAATAATTTTCAATCGTACTCATCATACAGTCAGTACCATAGGCAGCTGCATGGGTAATTTTATTTTCTGGAGTACCACTCCAACAAGAGATTGGAACATAACTATCTCTTGGAATACTAAGCATCGTCGCATTTAAAGTCTTTGGATTGAAAGTAATAAGTATCAAAGAATCACCATTTGCAACCGTATTCTTAGATAACCCTTCATCAGTTGAATCAACCCCCATTAACAAAATAGTAAACGGTTCACTAATACTCTTACCAGTAGAAGCAGTTTCTCTTTTACTAGTAGAACTCTTTAACAATTTCTTTTCTTTAGTATAGATAATCTTAGTATCTGTTGCTATATTTTGATAAGTTTCAATACTTTGGAACAGACTAGGGTAGTCAGTAGTGATAAAGATAGCATTAATAGTACCATCGTATAAATCAGCAATCATCGTACTATAGTCATCATACTTCTTAATCGTATTAGCACTATCTAAATCATTCTCCTTAATAATTGCCTTCGGAATAATATAACCATCAGGAGAAGTCTTATCATTAAGTAGACCAATCTTTGCATTCTTAATACCTCCAATACTAGTTATACTACTATTCGCCATAGTAACTAAACTACTGGAATAAGTTACATAAGTTTTATTAACACTTTCAAGCTTGCCATATAAATACATAATAACAACACCGATAAATAAACTAAGTAACAAATAAAGTATTAAGAAGAAAGTAAGTAACGTTGCTTTGTTTTCCTTCTTCTTTCGTTTCTTTTTCATCTTTAAAAAGAAAGTTAAATCAATTAATAAAAATACCCCAATAACAATATATCTGATAACTTCTTCAACTGGACCTAATAAAAGGATTTCATAGATAGCAAAAAAGTTCGCAAATAAAGTTATTAAAGTTAAAATAAGTAACCAAAGCCGATATTTTTTCTTCTTTTTTTTCTTGGCTTTTTTTTCATTATTTTCCATATACTTTTCCTCCACTTATACCCTATAATTATAGCTAATTTTTTCAATACTTTCAACAAACCACCCTAAATAACAGTAAAATCTAGTGTAAAGTTTCAGACAAAATATGAGCAAATAAGACAAATATCATTCATTTGATGATATAATTAAGATACTAGAGGAGGTGTCTTTAATGAAAAGATGGGGTAAATTTTCTCTTTTCATTCTAGTATTATTTTTTATGACGCCTACTGTTTCCGCTAAAGAGTATATCGTTTTAAACACACCTAAAGCCTTTAAAGATAAACCAAGCGGTAGTAGAATTACTTCTGTTGGTGATGAAGGAGTCCTACCAACTCTTAGCAAAGTAGTAGTGCTTGATAAAAATAATAAAAGTGGATACGGTTGTAAATCAGCTTGGTATAAAGTATCTTATCAAGATGTTGTTGGTTATATTTGTTCAAGTGACCAAGTAGTAAAGGAAGAAGTAGAAGTTGATACTGATGGCGACTTTGAAAAAGAAATGTTAAGTAAAGGTTTCAATGAAAGCTATCTATCAGGCTTAAAAAGCCTTCATGAGAAACATCCAAACTGGATATTTAATGCTGCTAAGACTAATCTAGATTATAATGATGCGATTGCTAATGAAACGATTGGGGAAATATCATTAGTAAATGGAACTGATGAGACTTTAAGAAAGAAAGACGACTATGGTAACTATATCGAATCAGTGAAAGAAAAAGGTTGGTACCAAGCTAGTTCTAGTGCTGTCGGTTATTATATGGACCCTAGAAACTTCTTAACAGAAGAAGGAGTCTTTATGTTTGAAAACTTACAATATAATAAAGAAATTCAAACAAAAGATGCCTTAAAAAGTATTTTAAAAAACACTTTTATGGATAATGATGAATATGTAAACTACTTTATGAAAGCTGCTGATAAATCAGGAGCAAGTCCTACTTATCTTGCTAGTCGTGTAAGACAAGAAAAAGGTGCTAATGGTTCAACTGGCGTTGATGGTGCTAAGTTTACTTTTGCTAAAGATAATGAATGTGCTAACCGCTATCGTAATAGTGATTCTTGGACGATACTTAATAACTGTGGAAATGATAAAGAATATAATGGTATCTATAACTTCTATAATATTGGTGCTTATGGAACTTACCAAAGTCCTGTAATAAGAGGATTAATTTGGGCTAATGGAGGATATGACGCTAGTGTTACTAGTTATATGCGCCCTTGGGATAGTAAAGAAAAAGCCATCATCGGTGGTGCCCTTTATATCGTTAATGGTTATATAAATGCTAATCAACATACTCTTTACTTCCAAAAATTTAATGTTAGTCCTTCAGCTTTAAACTCTACTTATACCCATCAATATATGTCTAATATTAAAGCTCCAGCTAGTGAAGCTTTATCAATCTATAAAGGTTATAAAAGTAATGACTTATTAGATAAAACTTATGAATTTTTAATACCAGTTTATGAAAACATGCCAGGAGTAAGTGAAAGTCCTAAGACTGATGATGATAAACCAGTAACACCTCCAGAAGAAGTACCAGTAATTAAGATAGATGATGCTATCATTGCTAGTAGTTATCGCTTAAATAGTAATTACATTTCTGGAATAGAAGTAAATACTTCTAAAACTAATCTAGAAAACAAGTTAAAAACAATCTATGAAGGCTTATCAGTTGTTAGTGTCAAAGATAAATATGGCAATAATAAAAATGATGCCTTAGCAACAAATGACGTAATTACTATCTCTAACTCTAAAGATACAAAAGAATATACAGTCGTTATTTATGGTGATAATAATGGTGATGGAACAACTAGTATCATTGACTTATTAAGAATTCAAAAATATCTACTTGGGAATAACAACTTAACAGACGCTGAATTAATCGCTAGTGATTTAGATAAAGATGGTTTAATCACTGTAGTAGATTTATTAAGAATGCAAAAGAGTTTATTAGGATATAGTAAAATAGAACAGAAATGAGATGATTTAAATGTCTAAAAAGAAAATATTTATCTTCCTTCTTTCCTTTTTCTTTTTTTGTGGGGTAGAAGAAGTAAGTGCAGCGACGATTAGTGTAGCAGGAACCACTAGTAGTGGGGTCGTTGGTGGAACAGTTACTGTCAATGTCACCGTTAATGAACCATCAGGGCTTGGGGCTTGGGAGTTCAATGTCGCTTATGATAGTGATATTTTAACCCTTACTAGTGGACAAACTCACGTCGTAGATTACGTTCAAAGTCCAGGTCAAACAAGAAAAACTTATTCTTATAAGTTCAATATTAAAAAAGAAGGAAATGCTAGTGTTTCTATCGCTTCTTCAAACTTTGTTTCTTATGATGAACAAACACGTACTGCTCCTAAGGACTCTACTACTATCAACTGTACTAAAAGAGAAACTGTCATCGCTAATTATAGTAGCAATAATAACTTATCTTCTCTTGGTGTAAAAGATTACCAGATATCTCCTAATTTTAATAAAAATACTCTTAACTATACCCTAGAAGTAGAACATGATGTCGAAAAAATAACTATCGAAGGAAGTAAAGAGGACTCTAAAAGTAGAATTACTGGTCTTGGTGAAAAAGAAGTTCACGAAGGAGCAAATACTTTTGATATTACAGTAACAGCAGAAAATGGTGCTACTAAAACTTATCACTTAACTGTAACCGTTAAAGAATTAGATCCAATAATAGTTAAAATAGAAAAAAAAGAAATGACTCTTATTCAACAAGAAAAAGAACTAGAAGGAAAAGTACCAGCTCACTTTGAAAAGACAACGGTAAAAGTAAATGATAAAGATGTTCTAGCTTATGAAAATAAGGCCTTAAAATTAAAAATAGTTGCTCTAAAAGATGATAAAGGTAATATCGATTTCTATGAATATCAAGATAATAACTATAAACTATATAATCAAATAACTAGTGGAAATGTCACAATTCATATCTTAGAAGATGAAAAACAAATACCTAAAAACTATAAATCTTACAAATTAAAAATAGATAATAAAGAATATATTGGTTATAAACTAAATAAGGAAGATGACTTTTTCTTAATTTATGGAGAAAATGTTGAAACTGGTAGAAAAAGTTTATATAATTATGATGAGGTAGAGAAAACTATTCAAAGATACAATAAGGTGAATCCTAAGAATAGTGCTAACAATAGTAACAAAGAAAAGTATATTATCTTAGGTTTATTAGGATTAGTTTTATTACTTCTTGTTATCTTATTAGGCCTATTGAATAATAATAAATCTAGTAAGAAAAAAACAAAAATTAAGAAAAGAATTGGGGAAAGAAATAATGGACAAAAAGAACTCTAAGAAAAAAGTATTATGGGCTTTAGGTATAGTTTTCCTTTTATTAGTTATTGTTGTTATTATCTATTTTATAATAGGGTATAGAAATGACCAAATAGAGTCAAAGAAAAAGATTGATAGTGTTATTAGTAGTTACAATACTTTTAAAGAACATATTGATACTTTTAATAAAGAACGTGATAACTTCTATCAAGTAGTAATGAAAGATATGTATTACGAAGATTTAAAAAATAATGATACTAAGTATAAAGAGATAATTGAAAGTTATACGGAAACGATTGCACCGTTAGAAGAAGATTATAAAGCGTTAAAAGATAAATGTGTTGATATCTTATATCCTGATGTTTCTGTTAATAATAAATGTGAAGCCTTTGTAATCGGATATGAGAAAGCAATTAATTCTTATGTAAGTGATATTAAAAAATATAATGATAATATAAAAGATTATAATGATTTACTAGATGAAAATGGCGAGAAGTTAGAAACTGTTAAATTAACAGTTGATTATATTGATGTAGATGGTGATAGAAAATATTTAGGAAAGAACTAAAGGTGAGCTATGGAAGATTTAGAAAAAACAGTTGTAATGCCAAGTATCAAGAAAGCCTTGAAAGATGAAGAAGAACGAAAAAGAAAAGAAAAAAAACAAAATAAGATTAAACTAGTACTTGCTAGTCTAGTTGTTATTGGTAGCAGTTTTGGTTTGTTCCTTTTTTATGGACCATTTAGTTTCTTTAGGGAATTTTGGATAACCTCTGCAATGACTACTATGACTCATCAGTATTTAGCTACATGGTTTTATAATGACGATGTTATTAATAAGATAATGTCAAAACATCAGTTAATAGAAGTTAATGATACTACTAATCCCGAACTTGTTAATATTAGTGACTATAACACTAATCAAACTATCTATAAAAATGAATATGAAAAACAAATATTAGAACATGAAGAAGGTGCTTTATATAAAGTTATTGATATTAAAGGAGCATCTTATCAAGGTTATTTAGTAGCAGTTTATGACCCTTCGAGAATTTCAATTGCCACTACTAAGTATTTAGGTAAAAGAGGAGAAGCTATTACTACTGTTGCTAAAAGGGAAAATGCTATTATTGCAATGAATGCCGGCGGTTTCTATGACCCTGATTGGAATAGTAATGGAGCACTTCCACATGGTACAGTTATTTCTAATGGGGTAGTAGTAAGTGACTTTGATGATGCCAATATGGGTGGTGGATTTGTTGGGTTCACTAAAGAAAACAAGTTGGTACTTGGTAAATATACGAAAGAACAAGCGATTAGTATGGGAATCCGTGATGCCGTTGAATTTGGACCTTTCTTAATTGTTAATGGTAAGAGTAGTTTCGTTAAAGGTAATGGTGGTTGGGGTATTGCTCCAAGAACTGCTATTGGTCAAAGAAGTGATGGAATTGTTCTTTTCTTAGTAATTAATGGTCGTCTTGCTACTAGTATCGGAGCTGATATGGGTGACTTAACTGAGATTATGGAAAACTATGGTGCTGTCAATGCCGCTAATATGGATGGTGGAAGTTCTTCTGAGTTAGTTATTAATAATAAGATAATAAATCATCCCGTTGCAGCAGGTACTAATGGTTTAAGAGACATGCCTACTTTCTGGGTAGTAAAATAGCACTTGGGTGCTTTTTCTTTTGAAATAAAATGGCGAAAATAAAAGTTTTTTCACTTTATTGAAAAAACTTGACATACTATATACTGAAAAGTATACTTAATTTAGAGGTGTTAAATCTATGAAAAAATTAATAAAAAGAAAAGAATATTTAGATTTCTTAATTAAATTAAAGGATAAGAACATAATTAAAGTAGTAACAGGAATCAGAAGATGTGGAAAATCAACACTATTTGAATTATATAAAAAATATTTACTAGAAAATGGAGTAAAAGATGAACAAATAATAAGCCTTAATTTTGAAAACCCTAGTGATATGAATTTTTCGGATTGGAAAGAATTATATGATTACGTAAATGATAAAATAAATTCTAAAAAAATGTATTATGTCTTTTTAGATGAAGTACAAATATTAGACCATTTTGAAAAAGCAGTTGATGGCTTATTTCTCAATAAGAATATTGATTTATATATAACTGGTTCTAATTCCTATATGTTATCTGGTGAATTAGCTACTTATCTAACTGGGAGATATATGCAAATACATATGTTACCATTATCATTCAGTGAATTTCTAGAATACTATGGAAGGGAAAATGAACTAAAAAAATATAATACCTACATAGAAAATGGTGGTTTTCCTTATCTACTAAATCTAGATAACAATAGTGATTTAATAAGAAATTACTTAGATGGAATATATAATACAATTCTTTTAAAGGATGTTGTTTCTAGAAATAATGTTAAAGATACCCTAATACTAGAAAGCATTGTTAAATTTCTCTTTGATAATATTGGTCAGATTGTATCAACTAATAAAATAAGTGCTACCTTAAATTCTAATAATAGAAAAAATTCTGTTAACACTATTGAGAACTATTTATCTTATCTTTTAGATAGTTATCTAATCTATAAAGTGTCAAGATATGATATAAGAGGAAAAGAATATTTAAAAACTGGTGACAAATATTATGTCTGCGATTTAGGACTTAGAAACTATTTATTAGGAGGAATAAAAGATTTAGGTTCTATTTTAGAAAATGTTATTTTCTTAGAACTTAAAAGAAAAGGTTACCAAATATATATAGGTAAATACGATGATTTAGAAGTTGATTTTGTTTTAAAGAATAATGATGGTCTTAAGTATGTACAAGTAGCATTATCAGTAAGAGATGAAAAAACATTAAAAAGAGAGATAAATGTTTTGCAAAAGATTAAAGATAATTATCCAAAGTATCTGATTACACTTGATTATGATAAAGTTGATTATGAAGGGATAAGACAGATACCAGCTTTAGAATTTCTAACTGGAGAAATAAAATTGTAGGAGGAATAAAAAATGATAGAAGAATTAACAAAAGATGAAATGATGGCAGAAGCGCTATCAAATAATGAAATACTAGATAGTGTATTTAAAATAGCTACTAATAAAGATTTCTTTGTAGCAAAAGGAGATAAGAAAACAAATCTTGCTGATTGTTTAGCTGATTTAACTGATGATGTAATAGATATGTTATATACAAGTTATCAAACATTTCTAATGAAAAATAAAAATTTAAAAGATTTAACTAGTAGAAAAGAAAAAGAAGAAAAGCTAAAACAATTAATACCAGAATGTTTTAAAGATTATGGAAAAGGTATCGATTATGCTGAAATAAAAACAATCGAAAAATTATTAATAAATAAAGCCAAAAAGGAAGAAGTTTTTGATTTTCTATGTGATGGTTTTGCTTATCAATATAGAAAAGATAATAATGATATCTTTGTTTTACCAGCTGAATTAGCAACTATCTATCAAGAATTAAAAGATAATGGGGTAATTGCTAAAAGAGTAGAAGAAATAGGACAAATTTATTTTTCAACTTATCTATTAATTAATGGTGTAGTAAAAAAGACAGTTATGTATGATATTTTAGTTAATCATCATAAATTACCTTTAACGGAAGAACAAATGGAATCTTTCTTTGAAAAAGAGCTTGATACTCCGGATTACTATAGTCTTGGTGGGGAAGAGTTAGTAGAACAATTATCAATAATCAAAAATGAAAAAGCTTATTTAAGATTTACTGATGCTGAAATAAATGACTATTTTGAATTTATTACTTCCTTTATGAAAAAACTTAGAAATCTATTAAATAATAATCATAAGAATCAAGCACTTGTCTATATGATGATGATATTATCTTCAGAACTAGATGGTGAAGAAATCAATGATTTAAATTTATCAAAGAAGGAAACAAAAGCTGTACAAGAATTATTAGAAGCATATAAATCTGAGATAAGATATTGGTGTTATGATGGTAGAACAATAGGAGAAGCTGACTTTCTAGCGATAGCGGAAGATGTTGCATTTAAAGAAAAATTAACTCCTTCTACTATTGAAAACTGTTTAGCAAATGTTGATGAGTTATATTATGATGAGTCATTATCAAAAGATGATGCTTTAGAAAACTTAGATGAATTATTTGATAGATATATTTATATAAGAAACTTAGCAACTCTTAACAATAAAAGTATATATGAAATAAAAGAAAGCTTTGATTACTTTAGTAAAGGTTTAATATTCTTCTATCATGATGGCGATGATATTAAATGTTTAGTACCAGATGAAGTTTTGAATGCGATAGAAAATAAAGATGATGATGTAAAAGACCAATACTTAAATACTTTAGTAACTGATTATCTAGAAATGAATGCAGTTCTTCGTAAAGAAAAGTTACAAGAATTGTTAAAAAGTAATGCCTTTACAGTTGATATTAAAGAGCTAGATAAATTAGTTAAAGATAATGATTATTATATTTTAAATGACAACTATTATAGTATTTTTGATGAAATGGATGATGAGGACTTAGGAGAACTATTAAAAACTAAAGATAAATTTTCTAAGTATAAAACAGCAGATTTAGCAAAGTGTAGTGAAGAGTTTGATTTTTATGAAAAGCTTTGGGACTTAGTAAGTGCTGATATTTCTGATAATAAAGACGAGTTATTTAATGAATTAAGACTTCTTGCTAAAAATAATGGTTTTAGTAAAAGTAACTTAGAAGAACTAGCATATAATTATGGTATTAATTTATCAGTTAAAGTTAAAGATAAGTTATTAAAGCTATATAATAATTACAAAGATGCAATTGGTATCTGGGAATATAACGGTTATACAGCTACCGAATATCTTGCTATGAGAAAGGAAACTAAAAAAGTAGGTCGTAATGAACCCTGTCCATGTGGTTCAGGACTTAAATATAAAAAATGTTGCGGTAAATAGTTAAAAGCCTTGAAATAAAGGCTTTTTCTATACAAAAAATTTGGTAATTTTATTTAGATACGTTATTAAATACGTTGTGAGAAAGTATCTAAAATGTATCTAGAAAGAAAAGTAAATAAGAAAAACATAGTAATTTCAATACTTTTAGAGGCTTTGAACCATTGCCATAGTGATATTAGTAAAAGTATGGTATAATTGAAATAGGAGTTGAGTTTATGAATAGTATAATTAGAGAAGCTACAATTGATGATTTAAATAGAGGATTATTAGATATTTTTATTCAAGGTTATAGATATCATCAAAACGGAAGACCTGATGTTTTTGCTAATATTTCTGATGAAACATTAAAGGAAGATTTGATAAAAAATTTGGAAGATTTATCTACAATAGTAATTCTTGATGATGATGTTATAGTTGGTTATCTTTCGTATAAGATAAAAGAAAAACATTCGAAAAAATTAGATGTTGATCAATTAGTAATAGACGAAAAATATAGAGGAAAAGGTTTAGGCAAAAAACTAATGGAAGAAGTGAGAAATATTGCATTAAAAAATAATTGTGTTAGTGCTAATATAAAAATGTAGGAAAATGATTAATTAAAAATGTAGGTTTTCCAACATAATTATATAAGCACTTTTAATATACAAAAAAACATGGTAACTTCTTATTGTAAGGAGTTGATCATTTGAAAGAAGTAAG
>JAQXHT010000051.1 GCA_029007415.1 bacterium | reverse complement strand
TGCAAGTGCCAAACTAGACTATCCAGTTTCACTTATCACAGCCGATGAAGTAGCAATGGCTGGAGGAGTATATAATACAGCAAATAGTAATTATTATCTATATAATGGCCAATATTTCTGGACGCTGTCTCCGTCTTACTTCTCTTCATACTACTCTCTTGCGTACGTTTGGTACGTCCTTCCTTCGGGCGGTCTGCTTGACTGGATTTACGTCTCGTCTTCCTTCGGGGCCCGTCCAGTTATCAACCTAAAGGCTGATACACTGATAACCAAGGGAGATGGAACTGCTTTAAATCCATATGTTGTTTCAATAAGTTAGTTTCTAGGCAAAATGACTCATCATTTTGCCTTTAATTTATGCCAGAAAAGGTAATGTATACATCTTGCAACTAATATAATTATTTGTAAGAATATTGATGCATTAAATAAATATAAATAAGGTTAATCTACTAACGGACTCTTTCTGTTTGTTTGTCCTTTCGCTGTCTCCGTCTAACTTCGATTCAAACAACTCACAGTCGAACGTTTGGAACGTGAATCCTTCGGGCAGTCTGAATGATTGGACGTATGTTGCAAATTCCTTCGGGGCCCGTCCAGATTCCTACTACAAATTAGTATAATCATTGCTAATCTAACCGTATGTTATTGATTAAGGTTGATAACTAGAGGAAGTAATGAGTTAACTCATAATCTAAAGATTGGAAACAAGATTAATCTTTGGCATACATCTATAAAATATATTTGAAAAAATTTATATTACTTAAAACGTGCCAGAAAAAATAATGTATACTTTCTTTGATTAAATTAATTATTCAGAAAAAATATTGGTACATTGAACATAAAGAAAAGGTTAATCTAAAAACGGTTCTCTCACTTGGATTTCTTTTTCACTGTCTCCGTCTAAATTCAACTCAGGTAATTCTCACGCTAACGTTTGGACGGTGCAGCCTTCAGGCAGTCTTGACTGGAATAACGTCAATAATTCCTTCGGGGCCCGTCCAGATTCCTACTACAAATTAGTATAATCATTGCTAATCTAACCGTATGTTATTGATTAAGGTTGGTAACTAGAGGAAGTAATGAGCTAACTCATAATCTGTAAGATTGGAAACAAGATTAATCTTTGGCACTACTATATAAATATCAAAATTATTTTATGCCAGAAAAAATAATGTATACATCTTATAACTAATAATACTATTTGTAAGAATATTGGTGCATTGATAATAAAAAATAATATAAGGTTAATCTAATAGCGGTTTTGATCCATTCTAGCATTAGTTTTAGAAGTTCGCTGTCTCCGTCTAACTTCAATTCAAATAACTCTAGTGCGAATGTTTGGAACGTGAATCCTTCAGGCATGTTGAATCATTGGGGTAGTGTCGAGAATTCCTTCGGGGCCCGTCCAGATTCCTACTACAAATTAGTATAATCATTGCTAATCTAAACCGTATGTTATTGATTAAGGTTAATAACTAGAGGAAGTAATGAGCTAACTCATAATCTAAAAGATTGGAAACAAGATTAATCTTTGGCATATTAATTTTAAATAAAAATATAATTTTTCTATCAAAAGTGTCAGAAAAAATAATGTATACTTTTCTCAGTTAATAATTATTGCTAAGAAAATATTTGTACATTGCAATAATAACAAGGTTAATCTAATGCGAGGTTCTAAGCATTAAAGATATTGCTGTCTCCGTTTTATTTCAATTCTAATTATTCTATAATAGATATTTGGAGCGTGTTTTCTTCAGGCAGCCTGAATAATCGTGATGTAACAAATTCCTTCGGGGCCCGTCCAGATTCCTACTACAAATTAGTATAATCATTGCTAATCTAAACCGTATGTTATTGATTAAGGTTACTAACTAGAGGAAGTAATGAGCTAACTCATAATCTGTAAGATTGGAAACAAGATTAATCTTTGACACAAGCTATAATTGTTTATTTTTAAAATATAAAATCGCTTGCATTTAAAAAAATAAAGGAGTATTATTTTTCCTATGTTATGCCAAAAAAAATAATGTATACGTTTTTTAGCTAAACTAATTATTTAAAAAAATATTGGTACATTAAAAGAAAATGATAAAGGTTAATCTAATAACGGTTTTAGACTTTTTCTAGCATTAGTTTTTAGAAGTTTGCTGTCTCCGTCTAACTTCAATTCAAACAACTCTAATGCGAACGTTTGGAACGTCCTTCCTTCGGGCGGTCTGATTGACTGGAATAACGTCACGAATTCCTTCGGGGCCCGTCCAGATTCCTACTACAAGTTAGTACAATTATTGCTAATCTAAACCGTATGTTATTGATTAAGGTTGGTAACTAGAGGAAGTAATGAGATAACTCATAATCTGTAAGATTGGAAACAAGATTAATCTTTGGCATAACCATAATTAAGACAAAGTAGTTTTTAAATACTATGCCAAGAAATATGATGTATACTTTTTTTGACTGGTGTTAACTATTCAAGAAAATATTGGTACATTAAAAGAATATAAATAAGGTTAGTCTAATAACGGTTTTTTCCTTCTAGTATTAGTTTTTAGAAGTTTGCTGTCTCCGTCTAACTTCAATTCAAACAACTCTAATGCAAATGTTTGGAACGTGAATCCTTCAGGCAGCTTGAATAACGGAAACAACGTCACGAATTCCTTCGGGGCCCGTCCAGATTCCTACTACAAATTAGTATAATCATTGCTAATCTAACCGTATGTTATTGATTAAGGTTAATAACTAGAGGAAGTAATGAGCCAACTCATAATCTGTAAGATTGGAAACAAGATTAATCTTTGGCATAACAATAACAAAAGTAAAAATTATTAAAAAAGTTTTTGCTTTTTTTCTTGTATAAATATATTCATACTTGAGAATAAATATTGAAAATTCTCAAACGATATGTTACCATTATTATGGATGATGAGGGGAAATCTATGGTAAAATATGGTAATTTTGTTTTGAGTAATGACTTTATCTATAATCTTTAAAATACTTTTTACTATTATTAAAAGATATAGAAAGAAATTTATTTTTGTATTATTTTAATACTAATATAAATTAAGAAAATAACTCAAAATACAAAACTTATAGCGGAGTAATATATCTATTATTTGACACTAATAGATACTAACGGAAAGAAACAGGGGTAATGACACCTCGTACGGATTATGAAAAAGACTGATAATAATATATATAGTTGTTTATTACAGTTAAATTTAACTACTAAAGATAATTAAATACCATAGGAGCTAGTAAGGCATATTTACTAATATGCTAGTAGTGAAAAATAATTTGTGTCATGCATAGTTTTACTTAAAAATATCTGTCATATGACATGTAAGTATCCGTTTATCTATAAAATAAAACTAACATCATATATAGGTAAATTAGTAATTCTTGCAATTTAACTAAAATCTACTTTAAAAACTATATGCCAGAAAAAATAATGTATACTTTTCTTAGCTAATATTATTATTTGAGAAAATATTGATACATTGAAAAAATATAGTAAGTGAGGTTAATCTACTAACGGACCTTTCAGGTTTGTGTTGCATTCAGAGCTTAGAACTTCGCTGTCTCCGTCTAACTTTGAGTCTAACAACTCTAATGCGAACGTTTGGAACGTGAATCCTTCAGGCAGTCTGAATCATTGGAACAACGTCACGAATTCCTTCGGGGCCCGTCCAGATTCCTACTACGAATTAGTATAATTATTGCTAATCTAACCGTATGTTATTGATTAAGGTTGGTAACTAGAGGAAGTAATGATATAACTCATAATCTAAAGATTGGAAACAAGATTAATCTTTGGCATAACTATTATAGGAGTAAAATGAAAGTAAAAGAAAAGTATGAAGAGTTGAAAAAACAACATCAAGAAGAAATAGTTCTCTTAAAAGTAGGCAGTTTTTATGTTACTTTTGGATTTGATGCTATAACTATGAATTATCTTTTTTCATACCAAATTAATAATGAAAAATTAGGATTCCCAGTAGCAGCACTTACTAAAGTAACAAAAAATTTACGTGATAAGAATATTTCTTTTTACATCGTAGAAAATGAAGAAATAACTAGTTATATGAGTGATGATAATCTATATAAAGATATATCAGCTATTGCTCAGAAAAGTTATTACAGCAAATGTTCCCATGAATTATTAATGAAAAGAATTGAAATGTTAATTTCTAATAGTTCTGAAAATTATAATAAAATTAAGGAGTTTATCGATGGACTCCAATGATAGTTTTAGACTTTTATCTAATAGTGAAAAAACGATTGATTATATTAACAAACAATTAATTAACTATCCTAAAAATGAAGTGATATTAAAACAAAATATCGAAAAAACTATGTATTTGATAATTGAAAATATTTTTTCTTACCGAATCGAGGATACTAATAGAATTAAACTTAAATATCTAAAAGCACTAGTTATTCAAATTTCTATGCTCGATTATTATATGCATGTTAGTTATAAGAAAAAAATTATTAGCCATAAGAAGTACGAGTCAGTTAGTAATTTTTTAATTGAAATCAGAAAAATTTCTTATGGGGTGATTAGGAGTGAAAAGCAAAGCACTTAGTTATGAAGAAGTAGTTACGATAGAAAATCTTACTAATGTTTATAATACCGTTCGCAAAAATACTAAACACAAGGATAAGATTTTCATATTTGAACTATTTTTTTCTTGCAATATTATGTCAATTTACAATACCTTAAAAGAGGAAGCTTATCATCATCAAAAATATCATATCTTTATAATTAAAGAGCCGAAATATCGTTTGATTATGAGTGAAACAATGCCAGATAAAATAGTTAATCACTTAGTTAGTACTTATTTTCTTTTTCCTTTAATTGATCCACTTTTACTACCAATGAATGTAGCTACAAGACCACTTATGGGTTCAAGTAAAGGAATATATTATGTGAAAAAGTACATTAATAAAATGAAGGAAAATCATGATAAAATATATGTACTTAAATGTGATATATCAAAATACTTTTATTCAATAGACCAAGAAATACTTCTTGATAAGCTAACTAAGCTTATTAAAGATGAACGTATATTTAATATGGTAAAAGAAATAATTATTAGTACTAATTATAATTATGTTAATGAAGAAATTAAAAAATCAGTAGAAAGTGAAATTGAAAGAGTTAAAAAACTAGGTATTAGAGATTGCGAAAGTCATATTAAGTCTCTTGAATCAATACCACTTTATCAAAAAGGAAAAGGACTACCAATAGGTAATATGACTAGTCAAATATTAGCAGTTTATTATTTAAATGACTTAGATCATTTTATTAAAGAAAAGCTAAGAATAAAATGCTACGTTAGATATATGGATGATTTCATTTTATTTCATGAAGATAGAGAATATCTTAAATACTGTTTAAAAGAAATAGAAAAGAAATTAGATGAAGTAAAACTAAAACTTAATAGAAAGACACAGATAGTAGAAATTCATCATGGCTTTTGTTTTCTAGGGTATCGCTTTGTTTTAAAGAATAAAAGACTATTAATGCTAATAAATGGCAAGACTAAACGAAAAATAAAAAAACGAGTAAAATACGTTAGAAAACATGAACCAGAAAAGTTAGAACAAACCTTAGCAAGTTATAATGGCTTTCTAAAAAGTGCTGATAGCGGTAGTTTCTGCTATCGTAATGATTTAAAAATGAAAAGATAGTTTTCTCTTGATTAAGTATTTGTTATAATAATGACGGAAGTGGTTAACAGATGATTGGAACTTATTATGAACTAGTTGATATGATTGATAATTCGGAGATAAAGTTTGAAATTAAGAAAAGTCTTGCTAGTATTTATGAAGATAAAGAACTAATTGCTAAGATAGATGAGTATCATAATACTTATAATGAAACGATTAGAAAAGAAATATATAATGATGAGAAATACAAAAAATATAAAATGCTAGAAAATCGACTTAACTTTTTGATATTATCTTGTAATAAATACTTAGGAGAGATTAAAGATGAAAATAATTAGTGGTAAATATAAAGGAAGAAATATTATTGGTTATGATATAGAAGGAACAAGACCTACTATGGATAGGGTGAAAGAATCTTTATTTGCCATGATTCAAAATTATATTAAAGATAGTAATTGTCTTGACCTTTTTGCAGGTAGTGGTAATCTAGGTTTAGAAGCATTAAGTGAAGGAGGAAAGAGTTGTACCTTCATTGATGAAAACAAAATAGCTATTAAAACTATCAAGAATAATTTAACTAATTTAGGGGAAAAGTTAGACACTGTCTATTTAATTGATTTCCGTAAATTCTTGAAGGAAACAACTAATAAATATGATTTAATCTTTATTGATCCACCGTATAAAACAGATTATATTAAAGAAGCTCTTATTCTAATAGAAAAGAATGATTTGTTAAATACTGATGGTTTAGTTATTTTAGAAAGTAGTAGTAAAGACAAATTTGTTTATGGTGAATATTATACCATATATAAAGAAAGAAAATATGGCGATAAGTTTATTCTAATTCTTAATAAAACAAAATAAGCATATTGGTAAAGATAAATCAAATATGCTATACTAAAAGGGAAGGAGGATAAAATGGAGAAGTTGTATTCAAAAGTATATGGTTGGTTATTTGCTGGTCTATTACTTACTTTTGCAACTGGTATGGTACTATCAAATTATGAAAATGCTATCATTAATCTAATGAGTGGAGCAAGTTATATAATTATTATCCTAATAGAATTAGGAGTTGCTTTCTTTTTCTCAGCTAGAATTCACAAAATGAGCAAACAGACGGCGATATTTTGTTACTTGTTATATTCATTTATTACAGGAATTACATTTTCAACACTATTCATAGCATTTGAACTTAAGAGTTTAATACTAGTCTTTTTAGTAACAGCGATTGTGTTTGGCTTATTTGCTTTATTTGGAACAGTTACTAAAATGTCTTTGGACAAGCTAGGTAATATTTTACTTATGATGTTAATAGGAATAATTATTGCAAGTATCATTAATATCTTTGTTGGAAGTAGTACAGCAGATTTAGTTCTTTGTATTCTTGGAATGATTGCATTTATCGGTTATGTTGCCTATGACACTAAAAAACTACCAGTTCTTCTTGATAGTTTAGGTGAAGATAAGGGTGCCATTTTTGGAGCATTTCAATTATACTTAGATTTTATTAATATTTTTGTCTATATTTTACAACTTATTGGTGGTAATGATAGAGATTAACTAGAAAACTTAATTGTTTTCTTTTTTTAAAATGTTATTGACGAACAAATATTCTATGATATAATAGATATTGTTAATTGATGAAGGAGGAGTAATTGATGAAAAAAGTGTTATTTGCTACTGGAAATGAGAGTAAGGGAAAGAGATTTCAAAAAGGACTTTTAGAAAATGGTATTGAAATACTTACTCTTAATGATATAGATAAAAAAATCGAAATAGAAGAAACTGGTAAGGATGGTGTCGAAAATGCCCTTATCAAAGCAAGAAGTTATGCCGAAGCAGTTGATATGCCTGTTTTTGCTATGGATGATAACCTATATATAGAAGGAATACCAGCTGAATTACAACCAGGTACTTGTGTAAGACGAATTAATGGCAAAAGATTAAATGATTCAGAGATGCTTGATTATTATACTAATTTAGTTAATACTTATTCAAAAGATGGAAAGCTAAATTGTCGTTGGGTTTATGGTATAGCTGTTATTAATAATGGAAAAGAATCTACTTACTCTTGGAGTTTAGATGATTTTTACTTAGTTAGTGAGAAAACTACTAAAATAAAGAAAGATTATCCTCTTGATAGTATTTCTATCGATAAGAGAAATAATAAATATTTTGTTGATATTACTGATAGTGAAAAGAAAGAAATTAAAAGAGATGAAAGTGATGTGTTAAACTTTTTGATAAATCACTTGAAATAAGATGTAAATGATAGTAAATATGTATAAAAATATCTTTATTAAATAATTAAAAAATGTTATCATATATCTACTATTTGTAAGGGAGGGGTTTTCTTATGGATTATACTAGTATATTAAGTTTAGTGGGGCGTGACTCTTTTATTAAGGGAAGATGGTTTGACCCTGGCTATATCGAAAAGATAGGTTGTACTAAATTAGCTAGTAGTTTCATTCATACTTATTCTGTGAAGTCAGAGTCATCGAGAAGACATTACAATGTTAAGATTAAAAACAATGGCGAAGATGTTCTTGGCTATTCTTGTGATTGTCCACAATTTGACCGAGCAAAAACTTGTAAACACGTAGCTGCAGTTTTGATGAATGATGGCGATGATTTAGCTAGTTTTGAAATAATTGATGAACTTGAATTATCAAAGAAAATACTAGCTGATTATCAATCTGATAATAAAGCTAATATTAAACAAAAACTGGAAGTGGAGTTAGAGTTTGCTTTTGTCTATCACTATGTTAATGTTAAATTACGAATAGGTGACAAGAAAAAATATACATTATCAGTACCATCCAAGTTTAGAAACTTTATCTATGCTTATAAAAATAAGGATGAATATTATTTTGGAAAAGCTTTGACTTATAATGCTAATATGCATTACTTTTCTAAAGAAGATAGTGAACTATTAGATTATCTAGCAGAAATAAGTGAAAATGGTAATTACTATACGGCAAGTGGTTACGCTTTTGCTCTTACTAAAAGAGAATTTGCTAATGTTTTAGATATGTTAAAAGGAAAAGAGTTTACTATCACTGATAGTGGAGTAGTATATAATGTTTATAAAGGTCTTCCTACTAGTTACATTCTTAATAAAAAAGCAGATAACTTTACTTTAGAAATTGAAGACTTTGCTAATTATGATTTTCTAGATAATGAGTTTAAATATGTTTACTATAATCATAACTTATATATACTAGCCAAAGAAGAAAGTGATTACATAAGAAAACTAACTAGTAGTAAATTAAAAGGCTTAACTTTTAATAAAGCAAGTATCAATCAGTTTAGTAATGGCTTATTCAATAGAGTAAAAAATAATATTGTTATAAGTGAAGATGTAACAGAAGTAGCTTTACCAACTAAACCAGATGTAAAACTTTACTTTGATATTTCCTATTCTAAGTTAAAATGTGATATAGTTTTAGCTTATAAAGATAGAGAAATAAACTATTTTGATAAAACAGATTTCTTAAGAGATAATGATTATGAACAAGAAGTGGTAACAGATATTTTAAGTTATAATTTTACTGAAGATGATAATAGTTTTATTATGACTGATCAAGATGAAATGTATGCTTTTTTAGATGAAGAACTAGCAAAACTAAGTGAAAAGTACCAAATATTTACTAGTAAGAAAATAGATAGTACCAAAATTCTTAAAGGAATTTCTACTAGTAATAACTTTAGTATCGGAAAAGAAGGAATAATGTCTTATAAGTTTAGTGCTGATGGTATTAATCAAGAAGATTTAAATAACTTATTTGTAGCTCTTAAGCAAAAGAAAAGATACTATAAATTAAAAAATAATAATGTCGTTTCTCTTGAAAATAATGAAGAATTAGCTCAACTTAACGACTTAATAACAGACCTTGACTTATCGAAAGATGATATCATAAACGGTGAAGTAGCTATTCCTAAATATCGAGCTATTTATATTGATAGTTTAAAGAATAGTAGATATAAAAATATTGAAACTAATAATTTATTTGATGAATTTATTACTAACTTCAAAAAGTATAAAGACTTGGAAGTAAAATTTGAAGAAGCGGATAAGAAAATACTAAGAGATTATCAAAAAGAAGGAGTTAGATGGTTAAATACTATTTATAAATGTGACCTTGGTGGTATCTTAGCAGATGAGATGGGGTTAGGTAAGAGTTTACAAACTATTATCTTTATCAAACAAATTTTGAAAGAAAAGCAAGATGCAAAGATTATAATAGTAGTACCAACTTCTCTTGTTTATAACTGGGAAAGAGAATTTCAAAAATTTGCTCCTAACTTAAAATATGTTACAGTAGCTGATACAGTTGCAAAAAGAAAAGAAGTTTTTGCTAGAAAAGATGAATATAATATCTTCATTACTAGTTATGGTTTAATTAGAAATGATAAAGATGAATATGAAGATATGAACTTTGAACTATGTGTTGTTGATGAAGCACAAAATATAAAAAATCATCAAGCTACTATGACTAGAGAAATTAAAAAGATAAAAGCTAAGTGTAAAATAGCTCTTACTGGAACACCAGTAGAAAACAACGTTACGGAATTATGGAGTATCTTTGATTTTATTATGCCAGGTTATCTAAATAGTGTTGTTAAATTTAGAGAAAAATATAATATTAAAGATGTTGATGAGGAAGGTTTAAGAGTATTAAATAATTTAAGTAATCAAATTAAGCCATTTATTTTAAGAAGAAAGAAAAGTGATGTCGTAAAATCACTTCCTGCAAAGATTGAAAATAATATCTATATAGATTTACCAGAAAAACAAAAAATGCTATATATGAAAGTCTTAAAAGATACTAGAGAAGAAATGGATGAAATGATTAGAACTGGTGGCTTCCAAAAATCAAGAATGAAGATTTTACAATTACTTATGCGTTTAAGACAAATTTGTATTGACCCAACAGTAATGTATGAAAACTATACTGGTGATAGAGTTAAGATTGAAGAATTATTAAGAGTAGTTAAAGAAAATATCGAAAATGGTCATAAAATTCTAATCTTTAGTAGCTTTAAAAGAGTATTAGATAATGTAAGAGAGATATTTATCGAAAATAATATTTCTAATTATATGATTGATGGTTCTGTAAAGAGTAAAGATAGAATGGCAATGGTAGAAAACTTTAATAATGATGATACTAATTGTTTCTTGATAACTTTAAAATCTGGAGGAACAGGACTTAACTTGACTGGAGCAGATGCAGTTATTCACTTAGATATTTGGTGGAATCCTCAAGTAGAAAATCAAGCAACTGATAGAGCTCATCGAATAGGGCAAACTAAAACGGTTTCTGTTATAAAATTAATTACTAAAGGAACTATTGAAGAGAGAATTGTAGAATTACAAGAAAAGAAAAGGATATTAAGTGAAAATTTAATTGAAGGTAAAAATGATAGTGAGAGTTTATCAGCTTTATCTGAAAATGATATTAGAGACTTATTATCAAGTGGTGAATAAAATACACCAATTTATCACAAAAATTGTTTGACTATTAAAGACACGTATGGTAAAATAAACTTGTTTGTAGCGAGAGGAAACCTCTTTCTCAAACCGCATTGAAAAGGTAGAAACAGAATTTTCTCTGTACCTTAAGAGCGAGTCTTAAGTTAAATAAAGGAGGTATAAAAAATGTACGCAGTTATTAAAACCGGTGGAAAACAATATCGTGTTAGTGAAGGAGACGAAATCTTCGTTGAAAAATTAAATGTTGAAGATGGAAAAGAAGTTACTTTCGATGAAGTATTAATGATCGATGGAAAAATTGGAACTCCTTATCTTGATGGTGCTACTGTTAAAGGTACTGTTTTAAAACAAGGAAAAAGTAAGAAAATCCGTATCTTTAAGTATAAGAACAAGTCTAGAAGTAATCGTAAAACTCAAGGACATCGTCAACCTTATACAAAAATCAAAATTACTAAAATTAATGGTTAATTATGATTAAGGTTAAAACAGAAAAAGAAAATGGATTTTACCAAAAAATTGCAATATTAGGTCACGCTATGTATGATGATTATGGCAAAGACATCGTTTGTAGTGCAGCAAGTTCAATTGTTACTACTACAATTAATGGTATCTTATCAATAGATAAAGAAGCTTTGACATATCAGGTGACTAAAAAAGGATTAACAATAAATGTTTGTAAACAAGACAAAATAACAGAAACCTTAATTTGCAATATGATTTCTTTACTAAAGGAATTAGAAGAAAATTATAAAGATAATATTGAGATAAAGTAAGGAGGAGACAAACGTGGAATTATTAAAGTTAAACATTCAATTCTTTGCACATAAAAAAGGACAAAGTTCAACTTCAAATGGACGTGACTCAATCGGAAGACGTTTAGGAGCAAAAGCTGCTGATGGAGAATTCGTAACAGCAGGAAGTATTCTATATCGTCAAAGAGGAACAAAAATTTATCCAGGAGTTAACGCTAGACGTGGTAATGATGATACTATCTATACTACTGTTGATGGTATTGTTAAGTTTGAACGTGTAGGTAGAGATAAAAAGCAAGTATCTGTTTACCCAGTTGCTGAGTAATACAGCTGCTTTTTTTCTTTTAGAGAAAGAAAGGTGATTAGCTATGTTTGTAGATGAAGTAGTATTAAAAGTAAAAGCAGGAAATGGTGGAGATGGTTGTACTGCTTTTCGAAGAGAAAAATATATCGCTTATGGTGGACCTTATGGTGGAAATGGAGGCCACGGAGCTGATATCATCTTTAAAGTAGATGAAGGACTTCACACTTTACTTGATTTACGCTATCAAAAGTTAATTAAAGGAGAAAAAGGAGAAAACGGTAAAGGTAAAAATCAACATGGGAAGAGTAGGGAACCAATTGTTGTTAAAGTACCACAAGGTACGGTAATAACCGATATGGATACCGGTCTTGTTTTAGCAGACTTAAAAGGAAAAGATTCATCTTTTGTTGTAGCACATGGAGGACGTGGAGGACGTGGTAACACTGCTTTTAAAACGCAAACTAATACTGCTCCTAATTTTTCTGAAAATGGTGAACCAGGTGAAGAACGTGAAATAAAAGTAGAATTAAAGCTTTTAGCTGATGTTGGTTTAGTTGGTTTTCCTAGTGTTGGAAAGAGTACTATAATTTCTAGTGTTTCAAAAGCAAAACCCAAAATAGCTGATTATCCATTTACAACCCTTCATCCCCACTTGGGAGTGGTAAGAGCAACTAATGGTGATACATTTGTTATGGCAGATTTACCAGGATTAATTGAAGGAGCTAGTAAAGGTGATGGCTTAGGTGATAGATTTTTAAAACATATCGAAAGAACTAAAGTTTTACTTCACGTTTTAGATATGTCTCGCGAAGATCCACTTAATGACTATAAATTAATCAATAATGAATTAAAAGCTTTTAACGAAAAGTTAATGGCAAAAGACATGGTTGTTGTAGCAAACAAAATGGATGTAGCAGGAAGTGAAGAAAAACTAAATATCTTAAAAGAAAATATTAAAGATAAGAAAATCTTTGCAATATCAGCTTTTGAAAAAACTGGTCTTCAAGAAGTGGTTGATTACTTAGAAGAGATAGTATCTAAAAATAGAGAAGTCGATTTATATGAAAATGATGATTATGAAGATTATGTTTTATATAAATTTAAAGAGGAAGAACCATTCACCATTGAAAAAGAAGATGACTGTTTCGTTATAAAAGGTGAAGAAGTAGAAAAACTATTCAAAATGACTAAATTTAGTACTGAAGAAGGAATGTTACGCTTTGCTAAGAAATTAAGAAGAATGGGAATCGATGAAAAGTTAGAAGAAATGGGCGCTCAAGATGGTGATATGGTCAGAATACTAGACTTCTATTTCGAATTTAAAAATAACTAGTTAAATTTTATTTGGCACTCTCTATTCTATGAAGAGTGTCTTTTAATTATATACAAAATATGTTAGAAATAGTAACGTAATGGAAAAATGTGATATTACTTTCTTTCGTAATATATTTTAAAATGATAAAGAAAAAAGTTATAGTATTTCTCGTAGTAAAATTACTTGTTAATAAGTTAGTATTATGCTAATATGTATGTAGCAAATGAATTTGCATAAAATAAAAAAGAGGAACATTTATTTGGAAGTGAATGTCACCTCATAATGTTTTGTTGACACTCTACTTTAATGAAGAGTGCCTTTTTATTATCTATTTATTGATAATACTAATAAAGTAGATAGTAACAAGATTAGTGAAATTAGTCTAAGTAACTTTAAAATAAAAGTTTTAGTTTTCATTCTATCTACCTCCTTGCTATTTTTTGTGACAGGAGGTTGACACTCAGCTATAAATGTTCCTGTTATTGATAATAACATAGATATAGTAATTAACCAATTAAATAGATAATACTTTTAAATATTTAAACTTTTTCCGTAGTAAAATTACTTGTTAATAAGTTAGTATTGTGCTAATATGTATGTAGCAAATAAATTTGCATAAAATAAAAAAGAGGAACATTTATTTGGTAGTGAATGTCTCCTTCAAAGTTTGTTGTTGACACTCTACTTTAATGAAGAGTGTCTTTGTTTTAGTTTTTTACTGCTAGTACCAATAAGGTGGATAGTAGTAAGATTAATGAAATTAATCTAAGAAATTTTAGAATAAAAGTCTTAGTTTTCATAAATCACCACCTCCTTATATGTTTTATATAAGAAGGATGACACTCATCTATAAATGTTCCTGTTAAAGATAATAACATAGATAAGATAATTAACCAATTGAATAGATAACACTTTTTAATATTTGAACTTTTCTCGTAGCAAAATGCCTTGTTAAATGATAAGTGTTGTGCTAATATGTATGTAGCAAGAGAACTTGCATAACATAAAAAAATAGGAACATTTATTTGGTAGTGAATGTCTCCTTCAAAAAGATTTTGGGTGACACTCTATCTTGATGAAGAGTGCCTTTTTATTATCTATTATTGATAGTACTAATAAAGTGGATAGTAATATGATTAGAGAAATTAATCTAAGTAACTTTAAATAATAGCAAAAAGAAATAGTCTTTACATCAAATAAAAATTAACTTTTCAAAAATATAGTATTTACCGTTATATAGTCTAAACTCCTTGTTAAATACCTTATAATTTGGTAAAATCTATATAGAAAATGTAGGTGTAAGATATGTATTTAAAAGAAATAGTAGTGAATGGTTTTAAATCATTTGCTGATAAAATAGATATAGTATTAAATGATGAAACGACCTGTATTGTTGGACCGAATGGTAGTGGAAAAAGTAATATCGTTGATGCGGTTCGATGGGTTTTAGGAGAACAATCAGTTAAAACTTTAAGAGGTGACGGCGCTATGAGTGACGTCATCTTTGTCGGAAGTGCTTCAAGAAAAATGAAAAATGTCGCTTCGGTGGAACTTGTTTTTGATAATAATGATCATTATTTACCAATACCTTATACAGAAGTATCAATTAAAAGACGTGTATTTAGAAGTAGTGAAAATGAATACTTTTTGAATAATCAAAAATGTCGTTTGAAAGATATTTTAAATCTATTTTTAGATAGTGGTATTGGAAGAGAGTCCTTCAATATCATTGGTCAAGGTGAAGTACAAAAGATACTAAGTGAAAGTAAAGATGAACGACGTCTTATCTTTGAAGAAGCTGCTAGTATCTTAAAATACAAGAAACGAAAAGAAGAAGCTTTAAGAAAATTAGACCGTACTCATGAAGCCTTAGATAGAGTGCAAGATATTATAACGGAGTTAGAACTACAAGTAACTCCTTTGAAAAGACAAAGCGAAGAAGCTAAAAAATATTTAGAATATAAGAAAAAGTTAGAATCTTTAGAAATAGCATTACTTGCTTATGACATATATCATTTAACAGAAGAAGAAAAACTAAAAAAAGAAGAAAAACATAGGTTAGATGAAGAAATATCTTTAGCATTAAAAGAAGAAAATGTCAGAGATAGTAAGCTTTTAAAGTTTAAACAAGAAGAAGATGAACTACAAAAAGAAATAACTTTTGTTCAGAATGAATTAATAAAAACTGCTGAGGAAGTTGTAAGACAAGAAGGAAGTTTAGAACTATTTAAACTAGAACGTAGTAAAAAAGAAAAAGGAGAAAGCGAAGAAGAGTTACGTCTTCTTTTAACAGAACAATCGAAAGATAAAAAAGAACTAGCACTTTTAGAAGAAGAACTTACAAACTTAAAAGAAGAAGTAAAAGAAAAAGAAGAAGAAGTAACAACTAAAAAGAAAGAATTAGATTCAACTAAAATAGCTAAGAAAAACTACCTAAGTGAATATAGTAAAATAGATCAAGACCAGTTGAGCTATAAGAATAAGATTAACTTTTTAGTAAGTGAAGAAGAGAAGGGTTCTAATCTACCAGAAGTTATTCGCTATATTTTAAAAGAAGAATCGCTAAAAGGAATCTATGATACGATTGGTAATGTTGTTACAACTGATGATATTTATGCTAAAGCTTTAGATATAGCCATAGCAGCTAGTAAAAACTTTGTCTTAGTAAAAGATGAAACTTGTGCTAAAGAAGCAATTGCAAACTTAAAAAATAAAAAGAAAGGAAGAGCAACTTTCTTCCCTTTGACAGTCATTAAACCACGATATATTCCGGTAGAAGTAAAAAGTCAGTTAGAAAAAGTTAATGGTTATTGTGGTATCTTAGCAGATAAAATTAAAACCGAAGAAAAATATAAAGATGTAATTTATAACCAATTTGGTCTTGTTGTCTTAGCTAAAGATATGGATAGTGCTATTCAAATAGCAAGATACACTGCTAATCGCTATAAAATAGTAACTCTTGATGGTGATGTTATCAACTCAGGTGGTTCTATGACGGGTGGAACTTTCTATAAAGGAAGAAGTTCTGTAATGATAAGACAAGAAATAGAGTCTTTACGGAGAACTTATCAAGCACTAACTAAATCAAGGAGTAAAGTATTATTAGATATTAAAGAAACAGAAGAGAAAATTACTACAATTGAAGATATTTACTATAATCTAGCTAAAGAGCTAGAAAGCATTAAAGATACTATTACTGAAAAGGAAAAAAGATATAGTGAATTAAAACAAAGTCTTACTAGAAAAAATGAATCAATTAAAAGATTAGAAGCTTCCACTGATAGTTTTGATGAAAAAGAAAAAGAACTAATTGAAGCTTTCTATAAGAAGAGTACCTATAAGGAAAAACTTGAACAAAAGAAGAGTTTTCTTGATAATAAATTAAAAACTCTTAAAAGTAACATTGCTAGCTTTGAAGATGAAGATACTTATGAAGGTAGAATTCTAAAGAAAAAACAAGATACAATGAAAAACTTGGAAATAGAATTATCAAGAATTGATATTAAACTTAATAGTTATTTACAAACTTTATCAGAAGAATATACAATGACTTATGAAAAAGCTAGAAATGATTATCAATTAACAGAAGAAGTAGAAGAATCAAGAAAGCTAGTTAATCAATATAAAATGATTATTAAAGATTTAGGTATGGTTAACTTACAAGCGATAGAAGAGTATGATAGAGTAAAGACAAGATATGAATTTTTACTACATCAAAAAGAAGACTTGGAAAAAGCAGAAGGAACTTTATTAGAGATAATGGGAGAACTAGACCAAGTAATGAAAGATGAATTCTTAAAGACTTTTGAAGAAATTAAAGAAGAATTTAAAATAGTTTTCTCTAAGATGTTTCATGGTGGAAGTGCTGACTTAAAACTAACTAATCCAGATGATTTATTAACAACGGGTATTGAGATAATCGCTTCACCACCAGGAAAAAAACTATCAACTATTCAACTATTATCAGGTGGTGAAAAAACTCTAACTGCTATTAGTTTGTTATTTGCAATATTAAATATTAGAAAAGTACCATTCTGTATTTTTGATGAGGTAGAAGCTGCTTTAGATGAAGCAAATGTTACTCAGTTTGGTAAATATCTAGAACATTATAAAAATAAAACCCAGTTTTTAATTATCACCCATAAAAAGAAAACGATGGAATATGCTGATACTCTATATGGAATTACGATGCAAGAGTCAGGAGTTTCAAAACTAGTTAGAGTAGCAATTGAAAATAAAGAAGAAATCATATAAAAGAATTATAGGAAAATTAAGTGTACGAAAAGAGATTTTCTTGATATAATTTAGAAAAGGGTATGATATTATGGATAAAAGAAGCGAGCTAAATAAGGAGAAACAATTAGAAATAATTAAAGATGAAGAAAAAGAACATCAAATAAAGATTATTAAAAGAATTGTTCTCATAATTATTATTATATTAGTTGCTTCTTTTTCTTTCTTTTTGTATGTCACAAAAATTGGAACAGTTAAAATGTTAGTAAAAGAAGATAGAGTAGAAAGTAGTAAGATAACTACTTCTTTTCACGGTTATAAAATAGTAACATTCTCTGATTTGCATGATGCTTCTATCGAAATGGTAAGAGAAACAGTTGACCTAATAAATAGAAGTAAACCTGATTTATTACTTTTTACAGGTGATTTATTAAATGGTGAAAGTATTGATTCTAAAAAAAGGGAAGAATTAATTAAAGAGTTAAAGAAATTATCATCTAGCAGTTTAAAATATGCAGTTTTAGGAGAAAATGATACAGAACAAGCAAGTCTTATTTTAAAAGATGTAGGGTTTACTATCTTGGATAATAGTTATGATTTAATCTATCGAAAAGATGATGTTATTCTTCTGATGGGACTTAATAGTGATAAAGAAAACTTAGATACTTTACTTGCTTATTATAGTAGTGAAGGAAAAACTGATAATATTTATTCTATCTTAATGACTCATAAGCCAGATTCTTTAGATGATGTTTTAGCAAGATACAGTAACATCGATTTAGCATTCGCTGGACATTCTCATTTAGGAGAGGTAAGACTTCCTTTGATTGGTAGTTTGTTAACTAGAGAAGGAGCTGAGAAATATAAAGATGGTTATTATGAAATTAACAATACTAAATTTTATATTACTAGTGGTGTAGGAGTTAATGTTTACGACTTTAGATTTTGTGATAGACCAGCTATTAATCTAACTAGACTTAATCAAATTAATTCATAATTTCTATTGTTATGTAAAAAAGTTATTCCAGTGTACTGGAATAACTTTTCAAAAGATGGCTCCTATACATTGAGAGGAAGAAATTTATGGTTAAGAATATTATATTAGATATTGGCGGTATACTTTTTGATGATAGCAAAGAAAATACTGAAAAGTTATTAGGTAAAAATTGTGACTATATCTATAAAATAACTTATGGTAAAACATTCAAAAAGTGTTTATTAGGAGAAATAAGTGTTCAGGATTATATAAATGGTTTTAAAGATAATAAAGAATTTACGATTATTAAATATATTTTAGAAAAAGATAATTTAAGTAAATCATATCCATTGATGAAAAATAATTTTGAATACATAAAAAGTCTAAAAAAGAAAGGTTATAGATTGTTTTTATTAACAAATATAACAGAAGACAGTTTCAATTATATAAATAGCGTTATTAATTTAGATGACATATTTAGTGGAGGAGTATATTCCTATCAAGAACATTTACTAAAACCAGATTATGACATTTATAACCTAATACTTGATAAATATAATTTAAATAAAGAAGAAACTGTATTTTTTGATGATAAAGAAAAAAATATTATTGCTGCTAATGAAATAGGACTAAAGGCTTTTAAATTTACATCAATTGCAGATATTTCTAGAAATATATAAATTTATATTGCTAACATTTAGAAATCCAAAGAGCTTTTTCTTCTGGCTCTTTTTTTCTTTTAAATAGATTTTAATGTTACCAATTTCTTTATTGTAAAGTTTAATACTAATATAACCAATCTTTCCTTTTTTAATATTAGTATCTACTTTAGTTTTTATTTCAATATGATTTTTTTCTTCTTCAGTAAGAGGATAAGTGAAACTCTTATTAATATAGACTTTATCTTTTAACTTCTTATCATAAATATTAAAATTATCTTTATCAATTAACTTATAAGACTTATACTTATTAAACATTAACTCATATAATTCTTTATGCGTGTTATATTCATCACCATCTTTTAGTGTTACAACAGTTAGATTTAATCTATCCTTACTAGCAGTAGTTACTAAAGTTTTACCAGCACTAGGAGTGTAACCATTTTTTCCACCAGTACAATATTCATAAGACTTTAAAAGTTTATTTCGGTTATACCAAAGATAGCTCTTCTCTTTAGTTTGCACCTGATATTTATAAGTCTTAGTAATTGTACGATATTTTTTAAAATTCTTATAAACATAGCTAGATAAAAGGGCCATATCATGTGCTGTAGAATAGTTTTGTGTCTCTTCATCTAAACCATGAGCATTTTGAAAAGTAGTATTAAGCATTCCAATTTCTTTTGCTTTCTTATTCATCTCTTTAACAAAAGCTTCTTCACTACCTGAGAGGTAAGTAGCAATAACTACCGCTGCATCATTACCACTTCTAAGTAACAGTCCATAAACTAAATCTTCTAATCTCATCTTTTCGTGCAGACTGAGATAAATACTAGTTCCATACATCTTTAATATCTCTTCTTTTGATTCTACCATCTCGTTTAATTTACCAGATTCAAGAGCAAGAAGAGCAGTCATAATCTTCGTAGTAGAAGCAATTAATCTCTTCTCATTCGCATTCTTCTCATATAAAACTCTACCACTATCTATATCCATAACAATAGAACTTCTAGCAGTATCACTAGCTTTAGTATACAAAGGAAAAATAATAGTTAAAAGACTAAGTACTAATAAAAACTTTTTCAAAAGGTATCACCTATAAACAAAATATGTCTTTCAAAAAAGATTAATACCAGTTAAGACTTATTATGTCAAAATATGTTAACAACTTCTTTATTATTTTTTTACTATTCTGTTATACTAATAGTGGAGGATAGATATATGAAAAATAATTGGGATAAATATAATGAAAAAGAACTTAATGATTTAATGGAACTAGGTAATACTTATAAAGAGTTTATTACTAGTTGTAAAACAGAAAGAGAATGTGCTAGCTACATCACTGCAAGAGCAGAGGAGGCAGGGTTTAAAAATTTAGATGATGTTACTTCTTTAACAAAAGGAGATAAAGTTTATCTATGTAATCGTGGTAAATCAGTAGCCTTATTTGTAATTGGTGAAGAAAATATCAAGAATGGTATGAATATCTTAGGAGCTCATATTGATTCGCCAAGACTTGATTTAAAGCTTCATCCTTTATATGAAGAAGAAAATTTAGCTTATCTTGATACCCATTACTATGGTGGTATTAAAAAATATCAATGGGTTACTATTCCTTTAGCACTTCATGGTGTTGTTATTAAAAAAGATGGTACCAAGATTAAAATAAATATTGGTGAAGATTTGACTGACCCCGTATTAGGTATCACAGATTTATTAATTCATCTAGCAAAAGACCAAATGAAAAAGACCGCTTCTCTTGTGGTAACTGGTGAAGACTTAGATGTCTTAGTAGGAAGTAAGAGCTTAAAAGGTGAAGAAAAAGAAGCGGTTAAGAAAAATATCTTAGCAATATTAAAAGATAAATATGATATTGAAGAAGAAGACTTCATTTCTAGTGAATTAGAAGTAGTACCAGCTTTTCCTGCAAGAGATTTAGGATTTGACCGCAGTATGGTGATGGGGTATGGTCAAGATGATAGGTCTTGTTCTTATGCTTGTTTAGAAGCTATGTTAAAAGTAACTAATCCAAGAAAAACAACTTGTGTTATCTTCACTGATAAAGAAGAAATTGGCAGTATGGGTTCAACAGGAATGGATTCACATTTCTTTGTTAATACTGTTGCAGATATTTGCTTATTACTAGATGAAAAAGAAGGAGTTTATCGCAAAGTATTATCTAATTCAAAGATGCTATCTTGTGATGTAACAGCGGGATATGATCCACTATATAAGAGTGCTAGCAATAAAAATAATGAAGCTTATCTAGGAGGAGGTTTAGCATTTTGTAAATATACTGGTTCAGGAGGAAAAGGTGGTAGCAGTGATGCTAATGCTGAATTTGTCGCAACACTTAGAAATATAATGGATAATAACAATATCACTTATCAATTTGGTGAGTTAGGTAAAGTTGACCAAGGCGGTGGTGGAACAATCGCCTACATCTTAGCTAATTACAATGTTGAAGTAATCGATTGTGGCCTACCAGTTCTTAGTATGCATGCCCCATACGAAGTAACTAGTAAGCTTGATTTATATGAATCATATAAAGGTTATATTGCTTTCTTAGAAGAAGCTTAAAAGAAAAAAGTTGTCAATTGACAGCTTTTTATCGTCTATAGTATGGATAATTATAAATAGGATATGGCTGATAATAAACAGGTGGATAATACATTGAATAAAATTGATAATTAGGTCTACCATAAGCACCAATTCCATAACCTAAAGCACCACCTAGAACAAAAGGAACTAATCCACGTTCGTTATTATTAATTCTATAATTCATAAACTTCACCTTCCTTTTATAATTTATGTAAAGGTTTCTAACAGATAGATTTAATTCGTCTAGTTTTGTTAGTGTAATATATAAAAATTAAATTTAAAACAAAAGATGAAGATGTATCTTCTCATATAAGTTGTTTATTAAAGTAGATATTTTCTTTTACTAATCATTTTCAAAGTTCAAAAATTATGGTAGAATTGAAATATAAAGAGGTGGAGCAAATGTTTAAGAAAAAGAAGAAAAATTATGTAACTTTAGCAATTATTTATTTAGTAGTGATTGTAGTGGTTTTATATGCTGCTAGTTGGTATAGTACTTATCAAAACTATAAAACAACTATTCCTGTATTGAGAAATATTGTATCAGAAATTAATACTGAAGAACTTGACCATTTCGTTTTAGAAAATCCTGATGGTGTTGTTTATATGTGTGTTGCAACTGATCCTGCTTGTCGTAGTTTTGATACTAACTTGAAAAAAGAATTATTAAAAAATGGTCTTCAAGACTCTATAACTTATATTGATTTGCAAGGCGTTGCTAATAAAGAAAATTATATAAATAGTATTTTTGCTAACTATGGAATGAGTTCTAATATTAATAATACACCCTTATTTTTAGCTTTTGAAAATGGGAAAATAGTATCTTATCTAGGTGAAGGAGAAGCTACTAAGTTAACCGTAGAAGAAACTATCAAATTCATAAAAAAATATAGGGTAGGTATTTAATATGAATCATATTGTTTTATTTGAACCAGAAATACCCCAAAATACAGGTAATATAATGCGTACATGTGTTGCTACTAATACGAAACTTCATTTAATTAAACCTTATGGTTTTGTCTTAGATGACAATCACTTAAAAAGAAGTGGTGTTAACTATATTGATAAGTTGAATTATGAAGAATATAACGACTTTGAAGAGTTTAAAAGTAAAAATAAAGGTATTTACTATTACCTAACTAGATACGGAAGAAAACCACATACTAGTTTTGATTATAGTGATACTAATACTGATCATTATTTCATCTTTGGAAAAGAATCCACTGGCATTCCCAAAGAAATATTAAAAGATGATCTAGACCATTGTCTTAGAATACCAATGAGTGATAATGTTAGAGCTTTAAATGTTAGTAATAGTGTAGCAGTTGTTATTTACGAAGCTTTGAGACAGCAAAACTTTAACAACTTATTATTTGAAGAACCGCATAAAGGTGCTGATTATTTAGAAAAATAAAAAGAGATAAAATTTGAAAATTTATCTCTTTTTTAAGCTGCTTCTTCAGTAACAACTGCTTGTTGTTTACGCATATTTCTAATTTCACGAGTACTCATTCTAACTTTAGTACCATCATCTAATGTTACTACTTGTAAGTTAGGCTTTTGTTGCTTTTTAGTAGCGTTTAAAGCGTGTGATCTTTTATTTCCTGTTAAAGGTTTCTTATTAGTAACTTTAATTGCCATAATTTCTCCTCCTTTATTTCTCGTTCTGCTTATTAACTTTACCATAGATAGGTGATAAAGTCAAATTATTATTGGGAAAAATGTGAAAAATTAGTAGTTTTTCGAACAAAAATATGATATAGTGATATTCAGAAAGGAGTAGTTTTTTATGTTATATGTTAAAAGTTATTATTCCTTGTTATCTAGCCTTTTATCAGTAGATGATATTATTGAATTAAATGCTGCTAGAGGCAATGACTATGCTGTTATTACTGATAATACTATGTATGGAACAATGGAGTTTATTAAGAAATGTAATTTAAAGGGAATAAAACCTGTTATTGGTCTAGAATTAAAGATAGCAGATAGAATAGTTCTTTGTTATGCTAAGAGTTATACTGGTTATTTGCATTTGATTAAATTATCAACTCTTGCTAATACTAGTAGAGTAGAACTTGCTGATTTAAATAATTATCAAGAAGAACTTATTATCTGTCTTCCCTATGAGAGTAGAGAATTATTAAAAGAAATAACTACGCCTTCAATATACCTAGGATATAAAACGGAAGAAGAAAGAACTAAAGCCTTAGAATTAACAGAAAAAGTTGTATTCTTAAGAGAATGCTTATATAAGGAAAAACAAGAAGCTGACTATTTAAAATATTTATATTTAATACGTGATGGTAAAAGTATCTATGATGAAATGCACTATGACTTAACTGATAAAGAATTTGTTAGTGATAAAACTTGCTTAGAAATAATTAATAAATGTAATATTACTTTTCCTAAGGCAGAATTGTTACTACCTATTTATAACTGCCCTAATAACTTAGATGCTGACACTTATTTAAAAGAATTAGCTATTAAAGGTTTAACTAAACGACTAAAAGGTAATGTCTTAAAAAATTATTTCGATAGATTAATCTATGAATTATCTATTATTAAAAAAATGGGCTTTTCTAACTACTTTTTAGTAGTATATGACTTCATATTATATGCTAAGAAAAATAATATCTTAGTAGGACCAGGTAGGGGAAGTGCTGCTGGTAGCTTAGTAGCTTACTCTTTAGGAATAACTGAAATAGATCCTTTAAAATATGATTTACTATTTGAACGATTCTTAAATCCAGAACGAGTTAGTATGCCTGATATTGATACGGATTTACCTGATATGTATCGTGAAGATGTTATTAATTATGTCAAAGAAAAGTATGGCGAAAAGAAAGTTGCTGGAATAGTTACTTTCTCAACCCTTTCTGCTAAACAAGTCTTAAGAGATGTAGCAAGAGTTTTAAAAATACCGAACTATAAAATAGATCATTTAAACTCTTTTATTCCGCCGATGAGTAAAGAAACACTTAACTATTATTATCAAAATGATAAGTTATTCAAAAGTGAAATAGATAGTGATGAAGGACTTAGAAGTGTCTATTTAATAGCAAGTAGATTAGAAGGCTTTCCAAGACAGATTGGAACGCATGCTGCTGGAATAGTAATGTGTCAGAAAGAACTCGATGAAGTATTACCTCTTACTATGAGTGACGGTATGTACTTAACTAGTTATTCAATGAATTATCTAGAAGAACTAGGACTTTTAAAGATGGATTTTCTAGGAATTAAAAATCTTACTTTAATTATGAATATCTTAAAAGATATTGAAAAGTTTCAAGGAATAAAGATTCCATTCTATGATATTACTCTTAATGATTCAGCTTGTTATCAATTATTTAGTAAAGCCTTCACAACAGGTATCTTTCAGTTTGAATCTAGTGGAATGCGTAAATTCTTAAGAGATTTAAAACCCGCTAATTTTGAAGATATTGTTGCTGCTATAGCATTATTTAGACCAGGACCTGCTGCTAATATAGACACTTATATTAAAAGAAAAGAAGGCAAGGAGACAGTAACCTACTTAGATAACTGTCTAGAGCCCATTCTAAAGAAAACGTATGGTATTATGATTTATCAGGAACAAGTAATGCAAACAGTTAGTTCTTATGCTGGTTACTCTTTAGGAGAAGCAGATATATTAAGAAGGGCGATAAGCAAAAAGAAAAAAGATGTCTTAGAAAAAGAAGAAGAAAGATTTTTACGTAAAGCTAAAGAACTAGGAAAGAATGAAACTATTTCGAAAGAATTATTTGCTCAAATTCTAAAATTTGCTGGTTATGGTTTTAATAGAAGTCATGCGGTAGCCTACTCAATGGTTGCTTATAAAATGGCTTATTTAAAAGTTCATTACTCACTTTATTTTTATACCAACTTATTAACAAATGTTATCGGTGTAGAAAGTAAACTAAACGAATATATAAGAGAAGTTAGAAGTGTTAAAATCGAGGTGGTAAAACCAGATATTAATGAGAGTGAAGATGTCTTTAAAGTTATTGCTGGTAAAATAGTATTTCCCTTTTCTACCATTAAAGGAATTGGAGTTAGTGTTTCAAGAACAGTTATTAAAGCAAGAAAAGAAAAATTTACTGATATCTTTGAAGCGATTAGAGAACTAGTAGGAGAAGGAATAACCAAAAAGCAACTCGAAACTCTAATACTAGCTGATTGTTTTAGAAACTTTAAATATAACAAACGAACTTTAATAATGAACCTAGACTCTTTATATAATTATGGCGAACTAGTTAAAGATTTAGACCCTAGTTTAGTCTTAATACCAGATATTGAAGTAGTAGATGAATATGATAACTATTTATTGCTAGAACAAGAAAAAGACTTATTTGGTCTTTATATAAGTAATCATCCTGCGACTAGTTATAAAGGAACAGTTACTAACTGTATTTCTTTAGAACAACTAAATAAATACTTTGATAAATTAGTAACAACAGTTGTATTAGTAGAAAGTATTAAAGAAATAACTACTAAAAAAGGTGATAAAATGGCTTTTGCTAGTTGTAGTGACGAAACAGGAAGTGTCGATTATACCTTCTTTCCGAAAATTTGGAATAATATAGAATTAAAGAAAGGTCATCTTTATAAAATAGTGGGAAGAGTAGAAAAGCGATACGACCAAATTCAAATGATTGTTAGTCAGATAGAAGAAATAGGTGTTACTGATGAAAGATAAGCTAAAATATACGGTAGTAATAATTATTTTATTTTTAATAGATAGATTATTTAAAGTATTAGTAGTTAATTACCTAAAAGGCACTGTTACTCTAATACCAAACTTCGTATCTTTAGTCTATGTAAAAAATATTGGAGCGGCTTTTTCTCTTATGGAAGGAAAAACCACTCTTCTTGCTATTCTTTCCTTACTAGCATTTTTAGTAATTTATAAAGAACTAATAAGTAAGAAAAATAAAACATTACTAAATATCTCTTATATAATGATTCTAGGAGGAATACTTGGTAATTTCTATGACCGTTTAGTACTTAATTATGTAATTGATTATATTAGTGTTATAATATTTAATTATCACTTTCCAATTTTTAATTTTGCTGATATGCTAATTGTGATTGGAGTTTTACTACTTATCTATGAACTATGGAAGGGTGAAAAAAATGAAGTTAGAAATAAATGATGAAACTGGAAGAATAGATGTTGTTTTAAGTAATATGTTAGAAGAATCTAGAAGTAAAATACAACGTAAGATAAAAGATGGTAAAGTCTTAGTTAATAATAAAGAGATTAGTTGTAATTACCAAGTTGCTAAAGGTGACATTATCGAAGTCTTAAAAGAAGAAGTAACTAGTAATTTAGAAAAGAAGGAAATACCACTTGATATTGTTTTTGAAGATGAAAATTTGTTAATTATCAATAAACAAAGCGGTTTAGTTGTTCATCCTGCTCCTGGTCATATGAATGATACGTTAGTAAATGCCTTACTAGTAGATTATCCTTTAACAGATGATTTATTAAGACCTGGTATTGTTCATCGTTTAGATAAAGATACTAGTGGTTTAATGTTAGTAGCAAAAAATGAAGAAACGAAAGAAGCTTTAAGTCTAATGTTAAAGAAAAAAGAAGTAAAAAGAACTTATCTTGCTTTGGTTGAAGGAGTTATTAAACCAGCTAGAGGAACTATTGATGCACCGATTGGAAGAGATCCTAAAGATAGACTTAAGATGAAAGTAATAGCAGGAGGAAAAGAAGCAGTTACTCACTTTAAAGTTCTTAAAAGATATCAAAATAAAACTTTGATAGAGTGTCAGCTTGATACGGGAAGAACGCATCAGATTAGAGTTCATTTAGCTTATATCAATCATCCGGTTGTAAACGATCCAGTCTATGGTCATAGTAAAAAAACAACTAGTTTTGGTCAAATGCTTCATAGCTACAAGATAGAACTAGTAGAACCATTAACTAAAGAACATTTAGAGTTTACGAAAGAACCACCAAAAGAATTTCAAGATGAACTTGCTTCTCTTGAGAATTAACGTAAATTCGTGTATAATACTTGAAAGAAGAAGGGTGATGAATTAATGAATAATGTGCTTGAAATAGATGACACTAATATGATTGCTATGAAACTTCTTCATTATTTTATAACTGAAAAGAATTATACACCAATAGTATTAAATGGTGTAGATGATGAGATTTGGTTAGAAAATTTAGATGAAGATTGTGAAATAATAAGAATAGTAATCGGTCATATCCATAATGAAGAACAATATAAGTTTGATGTTTTTAAAACTAATCGTATAATAAAGAAAATTAAAGCTAAAACATTTTCTTTTAGACTAAATGTCTTAAGTATCTTTTTAAATCTAGGAAGTAGTGTAGACCTTACTAAAGAGTTACCAAAAAGAGGAAGAGCTGTTCATATAACTGATGAAAAAGATGTTAAGAATAATAAATTATTATTAGAAGCTTATCCAGATTTATATAAAAATATTAGCAAAAATAAAGAAACAGGTGCGGATTTATTTATTAAGATAACTGATGAAATAAATGAACATAACTATCAAGACCATACGAAAACGGATAAAATATTTATGCCAAAGAAAGCAATTATTACTGCTATCTTAGTATTTTTAAATGTTGCTCTTTTCTTTGTTCCTTTATTACTTGGGAAAAGTGATGATGTCTTTAGAGAGTTAGCAGTATTTGGTCCTTATATTAAACAAGGGGAATATTACCGTTTATTAACAGGTACCTTTGTTCATGCTAATATTGCTCATTTAGCTTTCAATATGTATGCTTTATGGATTATTGGTGTTCAATTAGAAAGTTTTCTTGGTAGATGGAAATATTTACTTGTTTACTTATTTAGTGCCGTAACTGCTTCACTACTATCCATTATTGTTTCTAGCACTAGTGTTAGTGTTGGAGCAAGTGGAGCTATCTTTGGACTTCTTGGTTCAATGGTTTACTTTGGTTATCACTACCGTGTTTACTTAGGAACAGTCATTAAAAGTCAGATAATTCCTTTAATAGCTTTAAACCTTATCTTAGGTTTTCTTGTACCAGGAATTGATAATGCTGCACATATTGGTGGTTTAATCGGTGGTGTCTTTATGACAACTGCTGTTGGTGTTCAATATAAAAGTAGCACTTTTGAAAGAGTAAATGGAGCGATTACTTGTCTTCTTTACTTAGCCTTTTTAATCTATATGGGAATATTTTATGTTCATTAGGAGGAAAATATGAAGAATGAGAAAATAACAGAACGAAATGTTGATTTTGCTAAGTGGTATACTGATGTTGTAAAAGCTGCTCATCTTGCTACTTATTCCAGTGTTAAAGGTTGTATCATCTTTGAACCAAATGGTTATGCTTTATGGGAAGAAATTCAAAAAACACTAGATAAAATGTTTAAAGAGACTGGTCATAAAAATGTTTATATGCCTTTATTAATTCCTAAAACTTTACTAGAAAAAGAAGGAGAATTAGTAGAAGGTTTTGCTCCTGAAGTAGCTTGGGTTACTAAGGGTGGCGAGAAAGAACTAGAAGAACCACTATGTGTTAGACCAACCAGTGAAACATTATTTAGTGATTACTATCACGACGTTGTTAAAAGTTATCGTGACCTTCCTCTTAAATATAATCAGTGGTGTAGTGTGTTCCGCTGGGAGAAAGAAACTCGTCCTTTCTTAAGAAGTCGTGAATTTCTATGGCAGGAAGGACATACTGTTCATGAGACTAGTCGTGAAGCAGAAGAAGAAACAAAGAGAATGCTTGGTATTTATGAAAAACTATTTAAAGAATATTTGGCTATTCCTGTTATTACCGGAAAGAAAACTGAAAAAGAAAAGTTTGCTGGAGCTGAATACACTCTAACAGTAGAAGCCTTAATGTACAATGGAGTAGCGCTTCAATCTGGAACAAGTCATTACTTTGGTGATAAGTTTGCTAGAGCTTATGATATAAAATTTAAAGATAGAAATAACCAAGATAGTTATTGTTATCAAACATCTTGGGGTACTACTACTAGAATGATTGGAGCTTTAATAATGGTGCATAGTGATGATTTTGGTTTGGTATTACCGCCAAAGATAGCACCAGTAAAGGCTACGATTATTAAAATAGGAGATAGCGACCTAGTTAATAAGAAAATTGCAGACTTAGAAGAAACTCTAACTGCTAAAGGTATTTCTTATGTGGTTGATGACTCTGATAGAAGTCCAGGATTTAAATTTGCCGAAGCAGAAGTTAAAGGAATTCCTGTTCGTATTGAAGTCGGTGAAAGAGACCTAAAAGAAAATAAAATTGTTCTAGCTAGACGCGATACTAGAGAAAAAATTACTACAGAAGCCGATAGTGATGTTGCTTCAACAGTGGCAAACCTTTTAGATACTATTCAAAATGATATGTATGAAAGAGCACTAGAACGTAGAGAAAAACTAACATTTGAAGCCCATAACCTAGCTGATGTAAAGAATATAATGGAAACTCAACCAGGTTTTATAAAAGCAATGTGGTGTGGAGATGAAGAATGTGAACTTAAGATGAAAGAAATTAAGGGAACTAAATCACGTTGTATATTAGAAGATGCTGAAAAGATAGATGATAAGTGCGTAGTGTGTGGTAAAGAAGCTAAACACCTAGTCGTTTGGGGAATTCAGTATTAATATTATAATAAAACTTATTTCCAAAATATTAATGGAAATAAGTTTTTAATATAAAATAAGAAGGAGTTATTAGATGAAATATGATATAAGAACTGCAGCTGATTCTGATATTAATTATTTAAAAGAAGTAAAAGCTAACACTATTTTTAGCTATGCCACTAATTTAACAAGTTTTGAAAAAGACAAAATAAATAGCTATATTGATAGACAAATTTTATTAGAAGTAAAGAATTATAAAATAATTATGTCTAATGATAAGATAATAGGTTGCTATCTCGTAACAAAAAAAGATAATGATATTTTAATTGATGAAATCTTTATTGAGGAGTCTTATAGAGACAAAGGGATTGGCACTAACATAATAAATGCTATCTTAAAAGAACATAATATAGTGTATTTGTGGGTTTATAAAGAAAATGTAAAAGCTATTTCTTTATATAAAAAATTAGGATTCGAAGTAGTAGAAGAAACACAAACAAGATATTATATGATACATACTAATTAATACTTGTTACTGTAAGATTATATTTTGCAATTTCCTATAAAACATGATATTATATCAATCAAAACGGGAGGTTTAAAGTGTTTGAAGAAATAAAAGAAGAATTAACAACTTTATTTAAGTTGCCAATAAAAGAAATTACTTATAAAGAAATAAATTATAAGCTTAGATCTTATAAAGGAATCGATTATAATAGAAAATCTAAATTGACAGCATTGATACTCCAAATGGAAAAGTAAATTTTATAGAATTTATTAGAGTTACTGATAGTGAGTTGAAGGCTCTTCAAAAGAAGCAATTAACTGTTAAAGAATTATTATTAAAACTTGGTAGTGAAATAACAGATTATCAAAGAGATTTAGTTATTTAATAAAGAGTTGAATATAAAATGGATGAATACTTAAACATTTTCATTGATAAAGAATATCCAACATTTATAGATAAGTATTTAAATACAAAAACTCTAAATCGACTTAAAAATATAACTCAGTTTTGTGGTTGTGATTATACTAAACTATATTCTCCAAAATTTTTATATCCGAGATTTGACCATTCATTAGTTGTTACTCACATGACTTGGCACTTTACTCATCAGAAAAAAGAAACTATTGCTGCTTTACTCCATGATACCGGAACGCCTTGTTTTGCGCATTGTATAGATTATGTGTTTGGGGATTATATAAATCAAGAAAGTTCTGAAAAAAGTATAGTTGATATAATTAAAAAAGATTCAGAATTACTTGCTTATCTAAAAACTTGACATAAATCCATTCTGTATTTGGAATTAAATTTTGTAATTTTTTGTTAAGTGCCTTTGGAGCCGCTAATTTAGTATCATCAATAATTGGTATTGCAATATTTATTGTTGCGATTTATGGAGGATACTTCTTAGTAACTTATATTTGCAGTAAAAATATAATTAAGGAAAAATAATATATCTGATAAAACGATAAAAGAGGCTATTACAAGCCTCTTATTTTAATACTCCAATTTCTCCATATCAAATAATGG
>JAQXHT010000050.1 GCA_029007415.1 bacterium | reverse complement strand
TTTGAACAGTTGAAGAAGAAACTTGCTAATGAAGGTCTATTTTCGGAAAGTCATAAGAAAAAGATACCTAGAATACCAGAGAGAGTAGGGGTAATAACAGCATCTACTGGAGCAGCTATAAGAGATATTATTTCTACTATTAATAGAAGATTTCCTTTAGTAGAAGTTATTTTATTTCCAGCTCTTGTTCAAGGAGAAAATGCCAAGGAAGATATCGTAAGACAGATAAAAAGAGCAGAAGATTATAATCTAGATGTTTTAATAGTCGGTAGAGGTGGTGGTTCTATCGAAGACTTATGGGCTTTTAATGAAGAGATAGTAGCAAGAGCCATCTATGATTGTTCTATTCCAGTTATTAGTGCTGTTGGTCATGAAATTGACTTTACAATTGCAGACTTTGTGGCAGATCTTAGAGCACCAACGCCAACCGGAGCAGCAGAAATAGCAGTTCCTGATAAAAAAGACGTTATTAATTATATTGAACAGTTAAAACTTCGTGGTATTAAAAACGTAAATACTATTTTAGAGTTAAAAAAGAAAAGATTACTTAAAGTTAAAGATAGTTATATACTAAATAATCCGATAGATTTATATGCTAGTAAAACAATGAAGCTTGATTACTTGGAAGATAGATTGATTACTAACTATAAGAATTTATTAGATAGAAAGAGAGCTAAACTAAATTTAGTATTAACTAGAAGATGTCTTACTAATCCAGAAGTAATTCTTGATAAGAAGAAACATAATTATCTTTTATTAATTAATAAATTAGATGCTCTTAGTCCTTTAAAAACCTTAGATAGAGGTTACAGTATTATAAAACATAATGATAAAGCTATTGCAAGTGTTAAAGATTTAAAGAGTAACGATAAAATAGAAATAGAACTAAAAGATGGCAGTGTTAATGCTACCGTTATATAAAAGAGGTGTGTGTATGGAAAATAAAGAAAAAAAGTTTGAAGAAAAAATGAGTGAATTAGAAAATCTTGTTAAATCTTTAGAAAATGGGGAAGTTGAACTTGATCAGGCGATAAAAAGTTTTACCGAAGCAATGAAATTAGCCAAAGATTGCGATAAAGATTTAAAAGATGCCGAAAAAGCCCTAACAGAAATAGTTGGTGAAGATGGTACTATCAAAGAATTTGCAGGAGATGTAAATGAATAGTTTAGTAATACATGGAATATATCGTCATTTTAAAGGTGATTATTATCTTGTAGAAGATATAGCAACTGATTCAGAAACACATAAAGAAATGGTCGTATATCGTAGATTATATGACGACGGTTCATTATGGGTAAGACCAGTAGAAATGTTTCTAAGTGAAGTTGATCACAATAAATATCCTACTGTAGAGCAAAAGTATCGTTTCGAACTAGTAGATGTTAAAAGTGTTAAAGATAAATTTAAAGCATAATAAAATACTCAATGAAACAAATATGAAAAAGTAGAATTAATTTCAAAAGGAGACAAGAAAAATGGAAGTAAGTAAAATAAAGAAGGCATTAATAGAACAAAAAAATATTGACTTATCTGGTAATCTTTATCATAAGACTCAACTTGATTTCGCCTATAATACAAATCATATTGAAGGATCTACAATAACGCCAGATGAAACTGCAAGTATTTATGACACAGGAACGATTTTAACGAGTAGTGATAAGGTTATTGTTTTAAAAGATGCTACTGAAACAAAAAATCATTTTACTTTATTTAAATATATGTTAGATACCATTGATGATAAATTAACTGGAGATATGATAAAAAAATTCCATTTTATCTTAAAAAACGGAACTTTAACTAATAGTGAAAAAGAATGGTTTAATGTTGGTGAATATAAAAAGAAGAAAAATTTTGTTGGCAATATTACAACATCTTTACCAAGTAATGTAGCAAATGATATGAAAGAATTGTTAAATTGGTACGATAAAATATCTACTAAAACTATTGAAGATATTATTGAATTTCATGTTAGATTTGAAAAAATTCATCCTTTTCAAGATGGAAATGGTCGTGTTGGAAGAATGATAATGTTTAGAGAATGTTTGTGTAATAATATAATGCCTTTCTTTATTGAAGATAGAAATAAAGATTTTTATATAAGAGGAATTAAAGAATACCAAATAAATAATGAAAAAGGATACTTAATTGATACTTGTTTAAATAGTCAAGATAATTATGAGAAAATGGCAAATTATTTTTTAGAAGATAGCGAATAGTAATTAAATCAAGATTTCTATTAATAAATTATATGTTGCATTAACAAGAAGTTAAAAATAAAAGAGTACGTGATTTAAAGTTTGCCAATATATATTGTTCTAAAACTATGATTCCATTTTAGTTCTATGTCAAAGTAAAAAGATGCTAATTACTAGGGTTCTTCCGATAGTTTGTCTAAAAACTATCATTAAGTAGGTTGAAATATACCTGCTTTTTTGTGTATCCTTATATTATAAATATATAGAATATAATGGAGTCAAAAATGTACGAAGTAAATACATATTATACTGATGCTTATAAAATAATTGAAAAAAGAGAATCAGTTTATAAAGGTAATTTTGGATATTGAATCAGAAGTGTCTAGTTGCAAATGTCCTGAATGTTCGAAAGTTAGTGAAGTAAATAATGTGAGTACTTATTATAGGGATATTGAAGATATTCCATATAATTTCGAATCTATATGGTTACATGTTCATGCTCACAAATATCTATGCACTAATGAAATTTGTGATAAAAAATATTTTGATGAGGTATTGCCATTTGCAAGAAAAAATAAGGTAAAGACTGATAATTTTATTCAGTTCATACTAACTTTAGCTATTTTTTTAAGTTCTACTGCAACCTCATTAATATTGTCTTTGTTAGGAGCAAGTGTAAGTGCTGATGTAGTAGACAAAATCATTAGTAATATTGTAATTAAGGATGATGCTGATATAGAAGAAATTGGAGTAGATGATGTTGCAATAAGAAAAGGTCAAAAATATGTAACAGCTATATATGATCTTAAAGAGCATCATCTCATAACATTGTTAGAAGGAAGAGATGCTAAAACATTTGAAGATTGGTTGAAAGAGCATCCAAAAATAAGAACAGTTGCTAGAGATAGAGCCAGTGCTTATGCAACAGCTATTAACAATGTTATTCCCAATTGTGTTCAAGTAGCAGATAGATTTCATTTATTTCAAAATTTAATAGAAAATATAAAAGACATATTCTATAGTGAAATACCAGAAAAAATTTTTATAAAAGATGGAAGAATAACAGGCAAGCCAGTAGCAAAGGTAACAAAAGAATTAGCTAATATTGATTCTAAAGTTTTAGAAACACTTAATTATGATAATTCAATTCCAATTGATAAAGACGGAAATGAGATAGTTTATGACAATAAACTGAGGAATTTTGATTCAAAGCAATACATAGAACAGAAACAAAGAAGAATTGAAAAGAAACAAATGGTAATAAAATTAAGAGAACTATCAAAAAATAATCCTAGTTATACTCTTAAAGAGCTTGCTACAGAATTTAAAATATCAGTTACATCACTTCGTAAATATTTAAGAATGTCCGCTGAAGAAGTAAACGATATTGATAAAATAAGATTATACAATAAAGGAAAAACTAAAATGGATGATTATAGTAATATTGTTAATAAAATGTTAAATGATAATATTTCACAAGAATACATATTTGCTTACGTAAAGTTAAAAGGTTGCGAAAAGCATCAGATAGATATCTTGCTAATTACATTAATTTAGTTGCCAAAAACAAGGGGATAATTATGAAGAGAAAACAACATTTTTAAGGCTTGAATATCCATCTGATGTGGAGATTATAACAAGGCAAGAGCTATTAAAATATTTACTAACGATAGATAGAAATAAAGTCAAAAATTCGAAAGTTGAAAAAAATATAGAATTAATATATGAAAAATATCCAATAGCTAAAAAAGTACAATCTTTATTTAAAGATTTTCATGATGTGATGTTTAGTGCATCCCCTAATAATCTTGATGAATTCATAAAAACGTATCAAGATGATGTTACACCATTTTGCAATGGATTAAAAAAAGATATTGCCCCAATCAAAAATGCAATATCTTATGAAATAAATTCTGGATTTGTTGAAGGTAACAACAACAAATTTAAACTTATCAAACGTATTGTATATGGAAAATCAAAATTATGCAACCTTTTAAAGAGAAGTTACATAAGTTTCATGTCAACTTTGGATGATTTTGACATTTCAACTATAGTAGAAGATATTTTGGCATCATAAAAGCAGGTATATTTCAACCTACTTAATGATAGTTTTTAGACAAACTATCGGAAGAACCACTACTAGCACCTTTTTTGTCTCCTTCTTCAAGCATTGTCGTTATAAAAATACCATATCCTTTCTTTGTATCACTTACAATAACATGGGTTACTGCACCGATAATTTTGTTATTCTGAATAATAGGTGAACCACTCATTCCCTGAATGACACCACCAGTTTCTTCAAGAAGCTTAGAATCGGTTATTTCAAATAAAATATTTTTAGTATCACTGTTTTTATTAACTTCTAGAATGTTTATTTCATAAGTGTTAATATCACTACCATTTAAAACTGTTCTGATAGTAGCCTTACCTTTAACTACTTCATTTTTACTAGCTACTTTTAAAGTATCATTGCTAGGAAAAGTATCTTGATATTTCCCAAAAATACCAGATTTCTCATTAGTAGTTACTTTACCATAAATAGTGCTTTTATCATAAATAGCATTTTTCTCTCCAGGAGATCCATTACTACTTCTAGTAGTACTAGTTACATCAGCTTTAAATATCTTGCCATCTTTAATTTCAAACTTTTCACCCGTTGTTTTTTCTAAGATTTCGTGTCCTAATGCTCCGAAAATTTTAGTTTCTGGGTCAATATAAGTAAGTGTTCCGATACCCGTTATTTCATCTTTTACATAAAGTCCCGTCTTACAAACACTATCACTCTCACAGACAAGATCTAAAGGTAGAGTAGAAGTCTTACTGTTACGTTCAATAGTTACATCTAACTTTTTGTTCGTCGCTTCTTTATTAACAATATTCACCATTTCTTCAATAGTAGTTATATTTTGATTATTAATTGAAACGATTTTATCCCCCACTAAAAAGCCAGCATCTTTTCCAATATATTCATCTTGTACTTTGTAAAAACCAACAACTAATACACCTTTAGAATTTACTTCAATACCGACGGTTTCTCCGCCTGGGATAATATAATTAGAATAAGCTAAAGCATTTAAGGGAATAATAAATATAGATAAAAGAAGGAGAAAATATTGTAGCTTACATTTTTTATTTTTAAAAAAATTCATGATAATCATCTCCTTTTAGTAGGCTACATTATTATTATGACTAAAATTTCAAAAAAAATAGAGTAAATATCTACCAGTTATTTCACTGATATGGTATAATATAGTACTTGTAAAGGATTTGATAAAATGAAGGTTTGGAAACGTGTTAGATTTTTGAAAAAAGACAAAAAAATTGACATGATTACTAAAAGTTATGTCAATTATATATATGAAAATAGCCCAATAAATGAAATATTTGATAGATATAAAGTATCACCTAGTGAAAGAGTTAGATTAAATCAGTATATTTCTGATAGAATAGCAGGACTAGTTGTTTTATCTCTTGCCAATGACAAAGAAAGATTAAATGATATTATTATAAAATATTATAATAATCAATTACTAGTCGGTGAGATAACACCTGAAATAGAAGGATTTATTGATATTAAATAACATAGTAAATAATAACGCTTAGAAAGCTAGCAATTACTGCTACTACTAAGATAACAGACATAATTTTCATAAACTTATTCATCTTGTTCACCTCTAACATAATTATATAAAAAAAGTCACTTTTTGTAAAAGAAAAATTAACAAGTTACTAAATATTTAGAATAAGCTTTACTAAGGGTGATATTAATGAATGAAGCAAGTAAAAAAGTAAAAAATAAGCTTTATGAACAGAAAAAAATCTACTTATCGATTATTATAACTATTGCACTAGGAATTATTTCAGGAATTATCTATAACTTAATTTTATCAAAAAGTGATCATACTTTAATAACCAATCAATTGAATAGTTTTTTTGATGCTATTAAGAAAAATGATATAAATTATATACCAATGTTATTTAATAGCTTGATAGGAAATTTATCTCTAGTTATACTCATCTGGCTTTTAGGTATTTCTATTATTGGTTTACCACTCATTTATATATTATGCTTTGGAAAAGGCTTTTTATTAAGTTTTTCTATAGTATCTATTCTTACTACCTATAAATTTAAAGGTATTATATTAGCGGTTTGCTACTTAATACCAGGACCAATCGTACTCTTATTATATTTAATTTTTCTAGGATTCTCTTCAGCTTTCTTTTCTAAAAAATTATTTAGCTATTTATTTTTAAAACAAGATATATCACTAAGACACTCAATGAAAAGATATTTACAAGTATTATTAGTTAGTATTGTAGTAGCAGGATGCTGTAGCTTGTTTGATACTTTCTTTATGCCAAGTTTTTTGAAATTATTTTTGCTATAACTACAGACAGAGTGTACAAAACTCCTTTTTTTTGCTATAATTAAGCAAGAAATGAGTGATGTATATGAGTAAGAAAGTAGTTGTTGGTCTAAGTGGAGGAGTAGATTCGTCTGTTGCTGCTATTCTTTTAAAAGAACAAGGATATGATGTTATTGGTCTTTTTATGCGTAATTGGGATAGTACTATTAATAACGATTTTTTAGGTAATCCTAATCTAAATGAATCAATTTGTCCCCAAGAGCAAGATTATAATGATGCTAAAAAAGTAGCAGATAAAATTGGTATACCTTTATATAGAATCGATTTTATTAAAGAATATTGGGATGATGTTTTTACTTATTTTTTAGATGAATTAAAAAAAGGTAGAACACCAAACCCTGATATAATGTGTAATAAATATATTAAGTTTTCCGCTTTTGTAAAAGAAGCCAAGAGACTTGGAGCTGATTATATAGCAACAGGACACTATGCTAAAATGGAAAACGGCCGTCTTATGCGTAGTAAGGAAAAGAATAAAGATCAAACTTATTTCTTATCACAACTTAATAAAGAACAGCTTGAAAACGTTTTATTTCCTCTAGGAGACATCGAAACGAAGAGTGAAGTAAGAGAAATAGCTAAAAAATACGATTTAATTACTGCTAGTAAAAAAGATTCAACTGGTATTTGTTTCATTGGTGAAAGAAACTTCAAGAATTTCTTAAAGAACTATTTACCAAGTAAAGAAGGCAACATGGTCAATATTGATACTAATAAAGTAGTTGGTAAGCATCAAGGTTTAATGTATTACACCATCGGTCAAAGAAAAGGTTTAGATATCGGAGGAACAAAAGAAAAACTATTTGTAGTTGGTAAAAATCTTGATGAAAATATCTTATATGTAGCAGAAGGGGAAGATAACAAATATTTATACTCTAATGGTGCTATAATTGAAGACATTAACTTTAACTGTGAGGAAAGACCAACTAATTGTACTGCTAAGTTCCGTTACCGAGCAGAAGATGTTCCGATTAATTTGACTTATAACGATGATGGAACTATCTATGTTACTTATGATAATGTTAAAGCAGTTACTCCTGGACAAGCTTGTGTCTTTTATGATGGTGAATACTGTCTTGGTGGTGGAATAGTTAAGACAGTAATGAAAGATGAGGAAAAATTATGGTATTTATTATAGAATGGGTGAGAAGTTAGATGTATAAAAGCGAAGAAGAATTTTTAAAACATTATAATCCAAAAGCTTTTGATCAATTATCAATGACAGTTGATATTTTACTTATAAGTGTTTCGTCAGAAAAGCAAGAAAACTATCGCAAAACTAATAAAAAAATGATGAGTATTTTATTAGTTAAAAGAGATGATTATCCTTATAAAGATAAATGGTGCTTACCCGGTGGATTTTTAAATCCAAAGACCGAGACTTTAGAAGAATGTGCTAAAAGAGTTTTAAAAAGAGAAACAAATGTTAAAGAAATATACTTAGAACAGTTATATACCTTTGATGATATTAATAGAGATCCTAGAACAAGAGTAGTATCTACTTCTTATATAGCTTTAATAGATAAAAATAGATTGACCGATAAAATTAATGCTAATGCTTCATGGTTTGATATCGTATTATTTGAAGAAAATCAAAATAAGGTAGATATGGTTTTATCTAATGGAACTGATACAATTAAGTTTTCTATTAAAAAGAAATTATGTGAAAGAACAACCGATAGATATAAATTTGAAATATTAGAAAATAAAGACTTAGCATTTGATCACCCATTAGTGATTTTATCAGGATTAGAAAGAATTAAGAATAAGCTAAATTATACCGATATTGTCTTTAATATGATGCCTGAGTATTTTACTTTAGGAGAATTACAGCAAGTATATGAAGTAATATTAAATAAAAAATTATTAGACCCAGCTTTTCGCAGAATTATTAAAGATAAAGTTGTTAAAACTGATAAAATGAAAACTGGAGAAGGACATAGACCATCTTTCTTATTCAAATATAAAAATAATAATTAAAAAGAGGTTTTAAATTTGTTACTTACTAGCAACTAGGATAGCTAGATTAGATAAAATTATAAATGATAGTAATAACTAATAAGAGTGTTATGAACTAAGTTTCAGACACTTTTTTGTTTGACATAGTCATCTGTTAATTTACATAAATTATTTTCTTTTTAAAAAAATGTTAAAAAGAGGTTGACGGTTTCATATGATATTAATATAATGTTAATAACAAGTGAAGAGACTTGTAAAATTTTTAACTATAGTTATTAACAAAATATTAATAAGAGGAGAAAAAACTATGAATAAAATAGATAACTTAAAGTTATATAAAGATTGCCTAATTATTGTAGATATGGTTAATGGCTTTGTAAGAGAAGGCGTATTACATGATGAAGAAATCAGTAAAATAATACCTACACAAATAAAACTAATAAAAGAAGCGAAAGAAACAAAACAATTAATTATCTTTATCAAAGACAATCATACTAAAGAATCAACAGAATTCGAAAGATTTGGAAATACAACTCACTGTCTTAAAGGAACAAGTGAAAGTGAAGTAGTAGATGAGTTAAAAATCTATGAACAAGCAAAAGATACTATTAGTATTACAAAGAATTCAACTAGTTTTATGGAAGCACCTGACTTTAGAAAACTACTGGAAAGACAAACTACCTTAGAAAACTTCAACGTAGTAGGTTGTTGTACTGATATTTGTATTACAAACGGTGTCTTAGGACTTGCTAATTATCTCGATGAAAATAATCGAAAACATAGCATAAACGTCTACTTAGATGCTATCGCAACTTACGATGAAGAAAATCGTAGAGATTACGTAAATGCTAGTAAAATCTTATTAAAACAACAAGGTGTTAACTTAATTAACACTAAAAGAAAGGAAAAATAATATGGAAAATAAAACATTAATGACCGATTTTTATGAATTAACAATGAGTCAAACTTACTTTGACGAAGGAAAACAAGAGGAAGAAGCTTATTTTGATATCTTCTTTAGAAAGAACCCCTTTGATGGTGGTTATACCATTAGTGGTGGTCTAGCTGAAACTATTGATTATATTAAAAATTTTAAATTTGGAAAAGAAGAAATTAACTATCTAAGGAGTTTAAATCAATTCAGTGAAAAGTTTTTAAACTATCTAGAAAATCTAAGATTTAAAGGAGATATTTACGCAGTACCAGATGGAACAATCGTTTTTCCAAATGAAACAGTATTAACTGTAAAAGCACCCATCATTACTGCTCAGCTATTAGAAACTGCTTTATTAGCTAACTTCAATCACGCATCACTTGTTACTACTGCTGCTAAAAGAATTACCAATGAAGCAGGAAATATACCTGTTATGGAGTTCGGTGCTAGACGTGCTAGGGGAATAGATTCTGCCATTGAAGCTAGTAAATATGCGTATATCGGTGGATGTAGTGGCACTTCAAACACCTTAGCTGGTATGAAATATCAAATACCTGTTCTTGGCACAATGGCTCATTCGCTAGTAACAGAAAGCAATGATGAATACGAAGCTTTCTTAAAGTATGCCAAGAGTAATAAAGACAACTGTGTATTTTTAGTAGATACATATGACACCTTAAAAAGTGGGATACCAAATGCTATCAAAGTAGCGGATGATTATCTAAAACCCAACGGTTTAGACTTTAAAGGTATCAGAATAGATAGTGGTGACTTAGCTTATTTGTCAAAAGAAGCAAGAAAGTTATTAGATGAAGCTGGTTATACTAATACTGGTATCTGCCTATCAAATGGTCTAAACGAATTTACTATTAGAGATTTAAAACTTCAAGGAGCAATCATTAATTCTTTAGGAGTAGGTGATAATATAGCTGCAGCTAAAGAGCGTGTTGGTGGTGTTTACAAACTAGTTGCAACTATTGAAGACGATAGAGAAATATCTAAGATAAAAGTTAGTAACGATAGTGCTAAAACTATCAATCCTGGTCATAAAAAAGTATATCGTTTTTACGATAAAAAAAGTGGTTATGCTCTAGGTGATGTTTTAACATTAAGTGATGAAAAAATACCTGAAGATAAATATACCCTAGTTCATCCAGTTGAAACTTGGAAGCAAAAGGAACTAAGTAATTATCAAGTAAGAGATTTATTAGTACCAATCTTTAAAGATGGTGAATTAGTTTATCAAACACCTAATATAGAAGAAACTAAAGATTATTGTAACAAAGAATTTAATACTTTATATGAAGAAATTAAAAGAATAGATAAACCACACGAATATTATGTTGATTTATCAGATAAACTAAGAGAACTAAAACAAGAGTTAATTAATACACATAGAAAACAACTAACAGAAAAAGGAAAAGTAAAGGTTAAAAGATGAAAAGAGAAAAACTAGAAGAATTAAAAGATTATATTTCTGAATTAAAAACTATTAAAAAGGAAAAACTAAAGGAAGAATATATTTATCAAGATAACATTCCTGTAGGAAGAAAAGGTTTCCTAAATATTGAAAAATACAAGTGTTATTTAAATAATGGCCAAGAGATGACTAGAGAAAAAATTAGAAAGGGTGGAACTGAAAAAAGTGCTTGTATCATAATGCCAGTTACTCGTGATAATAAAACAATTTTAGTAGTTCAACCAAGATTATCTACTATCGAAGGAGTAAGTGTTGAACTTCCAGCTGGTTATGTTGAAGAAGGCGAATATAAAGAAACAGCTGCTCTAAGAGAATTGGCCGAAGAAACTGGTTATATTAGCAATAATCTTATCTACTTAGACAAATTTTATCAAGATCAAGCTTGTGGAGTTTCCGCTTATAACTACGCTTTTCTTGCTAAGAATTGTGTCAAAGTACAAGACCAAAATTTAGATAAAGATGAATTTATTAAGTATTTTGAATGTGATGTAGCTGATGCTTACAAATTAATCGATTTAGGTTATATCACAGATATTCAGTCAAAATACACTATGGAAAAAGCAAAACAATATATAAAAATAATTAAATAGAGGTGAAATATATGCGAAAGTATGGTTACGTTAGAGTAGGAGCAATAGTAAATAAGTTAGCACTAGCTAATCCGTTAGAAAATGCCAAAGAACTAATTAAAAACATTAAAACAGCTTATCAGAAGGATATAGCTATCGTTGTAACACCAGAGTTAGCCTTAACTGGTTACACCTGTGCTGATTTATTTTTACAAGATAAGTTAATTAAAGATTCCTTAAAAGGTCTAGAAGAAATTTTAAAAGCTACCAAAACACTCGATATAATAGCTATCATTGGTATGCCATTAGCTACTAATAACGCTCTTTATAATACCGCTGTAGTTATTAATAAAGGGAAAATACTAGGAATAGTACCGAAGAGTTATATACCAAATTATAACGAATTTTATGAAGCTAGATGGTTTAGTTCTAGTCTTAATTTAAAAGAAAACTATCTAGAACTTTTAGGACAGTTAGTACCATTCGGAACAGATTTATTGTTTCAAGATGAAAATACTAAAGAGATAACTTTTGCTATCGAAATATGTGAAGATTTATGGTCAGTTGTTCCACCTAGCAGTAACTATGCTGTAAATGGTGCTACTATTATCTTTAATTTATCAAGTAGTAATGAACTAATTGGGAAAGATAGTTACCGCCAAAAATTAATTACTAGTCAATCTGCTCGAACAGTTACTAGTTATATTTACACTTCAAGTGGCATAATGGAATCATCTTCCGATTTAATCTTTGGTGGAGCTAGTTATATCTATGAAAATGGCAAATTATTGAAGAAAAATGAACGTTTTCAATTAGAAAGTAATATTATCAGTTCTGATATAGACGTTTTTCTTCTTACTAATGAACGTCGCCGTAATAGAAGTTTTATGCGAAAAGTAGATGATAAAGAATATCGCATAGTAAAGACTAAAACTAATTGTAATGCGAAAACACTTGATAGGATTTATGCAAAATATCCATTCGTTCCAAGTAACAATCTAGAGATGGATGAGCGTTGTTTAGAGATAATCAATATTCAAAGTAATGCTTTAGCAAGACGATTGATACAACTTAATAATCCTAAATGTGTTATTGGAATGAGTGGTGGTCTTGATTCTACACTAGCTTTCCTAGTAATTATTGAAGCATTCAAAAAACTTGGTCGTGATAATAAAGATATTATTGGTATAACTATGCCAGGATTTGGTACTACTAATAGAACTTATCAAAATGCCTTAGACCTAGTTAAAAGTTACAATGCCACTTTAAAAGAAATAAGTATTAAGGAAGCTTGTCTTCTTCATATGCAAGACATAGCTTTAGATGAAAATGATAGAAGTATAACTTATGAAAATTTACAAGCAAGAGAAAGAACCCAAATATTAATGGATGTTGCTAATAAAGAAAAAGGAATTGTTATTGGTACAGGTGATTTATCAGAACTAGCTCTTGGTTGGTGTACTTATAACGGAGATCATATGAGTATGTATGCCGTAAATATCGGTGTGCCAAAGACATTAATCCGTCACTTAGTAAATTGGTATATGGAAAAGGAAGATGAAAAGAAAAAACTAATATTAACTGATATCTTAGAAACTCCTATCTCTCCTGAATTATTACCACCTAATAAGGATGGCAATATTGCTCAAAAGACAGAAAATTCTATTGGTAGCTATATATTACATGACTTCTTCTTATATCACTTCTTACGATATGGCACTACTCCTAAAAAGTTATATTACTTAGCTAGTCTAACATTTCCTGAATATAATAAGGAAGAAATCATTAAATGTTTAAAAATATTTATCAACAGATTTTTCACCCAACAATTTAAAAGAAATTGTTTACCAGATGGTGTCAAAGTAGGGAGTATTAGTTTATCACCACGAGGTGATCTAAGACTACCTAGTGATCTTAACTATCAAAATTATCTAGATGAAATAGAGAAAATGGAAAGCAGTGAGAAATATGAATAACTTAAAAATAATAGCTCTTAAGAGCATAAACGAAATGGGAGAAAAAGTTAATTATGAACTAAAAAAATTAAATAATAGTAATACTAATTATCTTTTACCAATCAAGGAAGATAGATTTTCTAATGGGGAAGGAAAAGTAAAGATTAGTGATACTATTAGAGATAAGGATATTTATCTCTTGGCTGATGTTGGTAATTATGGCGTAACTTATAAAATGCATGGGTTTACTAACCATATGGGTCCTGATGAGCATTTTCAAGATATTAAAAGAACTATCTCTGCTCTTGCTGGCGGTCCAGAAAAAATCAATCTTATAATGCCACTTCTATATCAAGCAAGACAACATAAAAGAAAAGGGAAAGAGTCACTTGATTGTGCCATTGCTCTTCAAGAATTAGAACACTTAGGAGTTGACCATATAATTACTTTTGATGCTCATGATCCAAACGTTTCTAATGCTATCCCTAATCTTCAATTTACTAATTTTTATCCAACCAACACTATTTTAAAAGATTTATTAATTAATGAAGATATTCATAATCCACTAGTAATAAGCCCTGATATGGGGGCAATGGAACGGGCAAGATACTATGCTGAAATGTTAGATAGTGATGTTGGTGTTTTCTATAAAAGACGTGATTTGCAGAATGTTGTAAATGGAAAAAATCCTATCATTGAACATATTTATATGGGAAATAATGTAGCAGATAGAGATGTTTTAGTAGTAGATGATATGATTGCTTCTGGTAATTCTATGTTAGAAGTAGCCGAAAAACTATATAATAAAGGAGCAAATAATATTTATTTCATAGCAACATTTGCTCTTTTCACCGAAGGAATTCAAGAGTTTGATAAAGCCTATGAAAAAGGACATTTTACCAAACTTTATACTACTAATCTTTCTTATATACCAGAAGAATATCAAAATAAAGAATGGTGTCATGTTGTTGATAATTCTTATGATATTGCTAATATTATTAATACTCTACATAATAAAGAATCTTTAAAACCACTTTTAAATGGTAAAGAAAAAATCTTACAATTAAGAAAAGAGCTAAAGAAATGAAAATAGGAATATTTGGAGGAAATTTTAATCCTCCTCATAAAACTCATCAAAAAATTGCTAATTACCTTGTTAAAAATAATTACTTAGATAAAGTTATTTTTGTTCCAACTGGTAGTAATTATGAAAAACCTTATCTTGCTAGTGAACAAGATAGATATAATATGTTAAAATTAGTAGTAGGTAGTGTTCCTTATTTTGATATTTCTACCTATGAATTTGGAAAGTTAACCCATACTTATGAAACACTTAATCATTTTAAAGAGTATTATAAAAATGATGATATTTACTTTATATGTGGTTCTGACAATCTAAAAGAGATAAAATCTTGGAAACAATACCAATATATTCTTTCTAATTATAAGTTAATAGTAATTAGAAGAAACGGAGAATCTATTACTGATATTATTTCAGAACTTAAACATTATCAAGATAACATTATTGTTATTGATGATATTAAAAGTTCACTATCTTCCACTAGTATTAGAAATGAATTTAAGAACAATATAAAGTCAGCAGATAGTTTGAATATAGATTCTAAAGTATTAGAATACATTAAAAATAATTTATATAATTAAGAGGTAAAATATGAGAATTAAAAGAATAAAAATATTTGCAAATAATAATGATAAATCCCTTCTTCTTAAGGATGTAGTTGCTACTAAACTAATAAAAAATGATTTTGAAATAGTAGAATATAATTTTGATTTAGGAATAGCAATCGGTGGAGATGGGTCTTTTCTAAGAATGATTAAAGATACTAATTTTGATAGTAATACTTATTATATTGGTATTAATGCTGGTACTTTAGGATTTGCCCAAGAAGTAGAGATTAATGATATTGAAAATTTTATTAATGATTTAAAGGAAGATAAATTTTTGATTGAAGAAATAGGAATTCAAGAAAGTACTATTTATAGCAAAGATGATAAAATAGATAAGTTTTACTCTTTAAATGAAATAGTAGTACGTGAAAAAACTTTAAATACTTTGAAATTAGATGTCTTCATTGATAATTATTTATTAGAAAACTTTGCTGGTGATGGCATTTTGGTAGCTACTTCTTTTGGAACAACCGCCTATAATCTTAGCTTTGGTGGTAGTATTATTTATAATACGTTTCATGCCTTAGAATTAACTACTATTGCACCTTTAAATAATAAGACCTACAAGACTATTTCTAATTCAATTGTTCTTCCACAAAATAAAAATATTACTCTTCTACCTACTAAAACTGATAATTTAATAGTAACAGTAGATGGAGTAAACAAGGTATATGATAATGTTATTAAAATAGAAACTATTATGAAAGATAAAACTATTAAATGTCTTAGAAACAAAGATTATAATTTTATTAAAAAGATAAATGAAAAATTTATTAAATAGAAAAGGGGATGGTAATATGGATTTTAAAAATATTATTCATAAATTACAATTAAAGCAACTAACTATTGCAACCATGGAATCTTGTACTGGTGGAGGTGTTGCTAATGCTATTACTAATATGGAAGGTGCTAGTGAAATATTTAAGTTTAGTGCTGTTACTTATTGTAATGAATATAAGATAAAAATGGGTGTAGATAAAGAAATTATTGATAAATATACTGTTTATAGTATAGAAACAGCAATGTCTATGGCTAAAGCAATATCTAATTTTGCCAATAGTAATTATGGAGTTGGTGTTACTGGTAAGTTAAATAGAAAAGATGAAAATAATGATACTGGAAGTAATAATTTAGTTTATATAAGTATTTATTCTAAGGATGAAGATAAATTTTATAATGAAGAGGTAACAGTTAATAAGAAGGCTCGTTTTCTAAACAAGAAAATAGTAATTAATAAGATAATTGAAATGATGGCAACTCTTTTAAAAGACATAAATTAGCTGTCGCTGCAGTTCATTCAAGAGGGTAAATGATAGGACAAATACACTTTATTACTAATAAATGGTTAAATCATGATAGAATATACGTAGGTGATTATTTATGAAAAAAATCTTTTTATATTTGTATCCTATTGAAGAATATAATCGTTCTTTTGAATTTTCAGAAGAATATTTACAACAAAATGGAAGAGAAAATCCATATAAAGTATTAAATGAATGTATCCAAAAAAGATATAGAGATAAAGGTTATCAAATTGTATATGCTATTTATCCTGATAAAAGTCTTTATGGAATTAATCTTCTACCAACCGATAAAATAATTTATACTGATGTAACTTTTGAACAAGCTAATGGTTATAGTGGGAATATTAAATATCCTAATGAGAGTTATTTAATAGCACAATTAGGGGACTTTGATGAAATAGTTGTTGGTGGATTTCACTTTGGTGATTGTGTTAAACGAGTTGCTGAATATTGTTATCAATGTGGAACTTCTGTCCTCGTAGATTTAGATTTAACCGACTTATTTTTCAATATTTATCACAAAAAAGATTACTTTAAAATAGATGAATATAATCCTAAAAACTATAAAGATTATATATTATTAAATAGTCGCTTTAGTAATAAAGAACTGGCTGAAAGATTATTTGAAAGAAATTACAATAGTCCTGTTTACAAATTTGAAATTATTGAAGGAAGAAGAAAATTAAAATAACGAAAAAATGAAAAGCTTTATAAATATAAAAAGTTATATACTAACATATAAGAAATATTGAGTGCACTTCAACTATCTGTCAAGAGTTTACATAAAATTTTCTTGACTATTTACGTAAACCTCGCTACAATGATAGTGGAGGGTAGACAATGAAAAAGTTAGATGAATTATTATTGGAACTTGGAATTTCTAAAGTTAGATTAGCTAAATATTTAGGTGTTTCAAGACAAATGTTATATAATTACTTGGCACTTTCCTCTTTAGAAGAATGGCCAAAAGAAAAAGCTTTAAAACTATTAAGTTTATTAGATATAGATAATGAAAAAGAAATTAATTCTCTTAGTATCACTGGAGATTATATTATGAGAGTTGAGACTAGATTGAATGAAGGAGTTAGAGATAGTTCTAATAGAGAAGTCCTTGCTGATTTAAAAGGATTAAATAAAAAAGATCAAGATATTCTCTCAGATATTATTAATATATTAAAAGAAAAATTGTTAGAAGATAAAACTAAGAAAACTCAGCAAACATACATATACTTATATCACTATTTACAATCTATGGAAACAACTGAAGAATTACGTTACATCTTAGCATATATGTCAAAGTCAATGGGATTTACTGATCCTTTAAAATTCGATTTTGATCAAAGTAAGCAGTTTATATTTGAAAGTATTATGTTTTCAGCAATGACTTTATATCATAATGGTGGTTCTTCTAAGAGTAAAATTGCAGAAGTGCACAAAAGATTTGTTCAAGATATAGAGCAAAAAAATGAAGAAAAATTAAGTCGTACGCAAGAGTTAAATGCGGCTAAGGTTCAAGCTTTAAGGGAACTTGGCTATAATTCTATCAGTGAAGAAAATGCTAAAGAAGTCTTAGAAAAAATAGCAGAAATTCAATCAAGAAAAGTATAATTAAATAGAGTAGGGGTTACCCTACTTTTTAGTATTATTTTTTATGACGAATTAAAGTAGGGAACTACCCTATTTTTTTGTTAAGTTAATTTAATTATTAATAGATAAATTTTTAACTAAATATAATATATAATACTACTATAGTTATATAACAGTGTATATAAGTATAACTATTTGCTAAGAATAATTAATATATAGTAAAACTATTTCAACTGATAATAAAAAACTTTGATGTAATAGATAATTAAAACCAAAAAAGTTTAAAAGTTAATATCATAGTATAATATTGATTGAAAATATGCTAGTTAACATAATCTTCATTATATGAAGCAACAAATAATATTGTTTTAACTTAACAACTTATCATTTAAATCATTTTTAAATTTACTTTTTCTTAAATTAATTTTATAAAAGTCATTCTTATCTTAATGTTTATATATTACAATTATCATTAATTCTACAAACAATATTTATTTAAGTTAATTATTCATAATAATACTAATAATATAAATCATTCTATTATTATCTTCTCCCCTTCTTTTTTATAAATTTTAAAGTAGGGGAATAAAATAGGGGAAAAGGGTACAAATTAATATTGAAGGAGGAAATAATACAATGTTTAAAGAAAAGAAAAAGCAGGTAATTCATTGTGACGTCAAATCTTGCAAGTATCATAATGAAGAAGATTGTAAATGCGATTTAGATGAGATAAAAGTTGGTTCATCTTGTGACTGTGATAATGTTAAAGATAAAGATGAAACAGTATGTTCTAATTTTAAAAAAGAAAAATAAAAAAATGAAATGGCTCTATTTATATTTAATATATAGAAGTAGTCATTTCATTTTTATTTACTCTACTCTACCCTTTTCTAGTTCAAAAATTCCATTAAACTTGACCCAATCTCTGGAGTATCTAAATCAAAATTATCAGCAATAGTTGCACCAATACAAGCAAAGGTTTCTTGAGGTTCCAAAAGATGAGGTGTTTTAAAATTACGACAATATAATATCACAGGAACATTCTCCCTAGTATGGTCATTTCCTTTAAAGGTTGGATCATTACCATGATCAGCTGTTATAATTAATAAATCATCCATTTCTAATTTATTAAGCAATAAAGGAATTTCCACATCTAAATCCTCTATCGCTTTACCATACCCTTCTACATCGCGAACATGTCCGTACAAATTATCAAAATCTGATAAATTTACCATACAAAGACCAGTAAAGTTTTTATCCATTATATTAGCAAATTTTGTTAGTGCTTCTTGATTGGTTGAAGCTTTTAAGGCTTTATTAATTCCTTGCTCTGCAAAGATATCATTGACTTTACCAATGCCAATTACGTTATAACCATTGTTATTCAAGTCATCTAATATAGTTCGTTTTGGAGGTCTGATAGAATAATCTTTTCTTCCAGCATTATTTAATTTGAATTTACCATTTTTACCAGTAAATGGTCTAGCAATAACTCTTGATACTAAGAAATCTTCACGCATAGTTAATTCTCTTACTTTTTCACAATAAGAATATAATAATTCAGCAGAAATAATATCTTCATGTGCTGCAATTTGTAAATCAGAATCAGCAGATGTATAAACAATTAAAGAACCATAGTTTAATTGTCTTTCTCCTAACTCATTAATAATACTATTATCATGACTACACTTATTACCAATAACACGTCTACCTGTTACTCTTTCAATCTCATCAATTAATTCGATAGGAAAACCATTCTCATTAAAAGTCTTAAAAGGCATATTTGATGTTATACCAATCATTTCATAATGACCAGATAAACTATCTTTTCCAATATTATTTGGTTGAGCGATAGTATAATAAGCATCATTAGTTTCCTTATCTTCAAGGGTTAAAGTATCAAGAAAACCAATTTTAGCAAGATTTGGAACAAATAAATCATAATTATCTTTAATATGACCTAAAGTATTACAGCCATTATCATCATAATTGCTAGCATCCTTTGCTTCCCCTACTCCTAACGAGTCTAAAATCATTAAAAATACTCTTTTAAATTTCATAAATTCACTCTTCTTTCTTTGCTCTTGGATGATTATGTAAGTAATCATTTCTAACTTTTTCGTTAGTTATATGTGTATATATTTTAGTTGTTGTAATGTCAGAATGCCCTAACATAGTTTGAACACTTCTAAGATCTGCTCCATTTTCAATTAAGTGTGTTGCAAAAGAATGTCTTAAACTATGAGGAGATATATTAGTTGGCATATTTTTTTCAGCTAACAGTTTCTTAAGATTCTTAAAAAAGCCTTGTCTTGAAATGCCTTCACCTCTAGAATTTAAGAATAATTGTTCTGAGTTTTTCTTTTTTAACATAGCAGGTCTATATTCTAAATAAAGTTTTAAATATTTAATTGAATTGCTATTAATAGGAATAATTCTTTCCTTACTACCTTTTCCTTTAACTCGTAAAAAAGCGTTATAAAAATCAATATCATAAACAGTAAGACCTATTAATTCTGAAACTCTAAGACCTGTGCCGTACATCAATTCTAACATAGCCTTATCACGATAGTCAAATGGACTCTTAAGTTCTATATCAAGTAACTTATCAACTTGACTAACACTTAAAGTGTAAGGTAAATGTTTAGCTAACTTTGGTCTATCGATAAATTCTGCCTCATTTTCTTTTACAATCTTTTCTCTTAAAAGATACTTATGAAAATTATAAATGGTAGTTATTTTATGAGAAACAGTTTTACTATCTTCTTCTAGTGAATAACAATATTTCAAATAACTTTCAATGTGTTCTTTTTTTATATCTTCTACATCTATTATACCTAATTTATCTTCTAAATAATTCTGATAAGCATTTAACTCATAATTATATGATTTCAAGGTATTAGTAGCTAATCCCTTTTCATACTCACAGCAGTTAATAAAATCTTCTTTTTTTACTTGAAACCTCATAGCATAATTCCTTCCTATAACAGTATACCATAAAGCTTAAAAACGTGTTATAATAAGTTAACCAAAAAGGAGGAAACTTATGAAAGTAGTTGGAATTATCGCGGAATTTAATCCGTTTCATAATGGACACTTATATTTACTAAATAAAGCTAAAGAAATGTTTGATAATGCTATCTATATACTTATAATGAGTGGAAATTTCACCCAAAGAGCAGAGCCTTCTATTCTTGATAAAAAAAGTAAAACAGAAATAGCTCTTACTGCTGGTTTTGATTTAGTAATAGAATTGCCATTTCCCTTTGCTACTGCTTCTAGTGAAATATTTGCTGCTGGTGCTACTTGTTTAGCTAAATCTTTAGGAGTTACCGATTTAGTCTTTGGTAGTGAATCTAATGATTTAACTTATCTTTTAAAAATGGTTGATATTGAACTAAATAATAGCAATTTTGACCCATTAGTTAGAGTTTATTTAGCAAGTGGAATGAATTATCCTACTGCTAGAAATGCTGCTTTTCTAGACCTTACTAATGAAAGTATAAAACTCCCTAATGATATTTTAGCTAGTTCCTACATCAAAGCAATAAAGAAGAATAATTATAAAATAAATGTTCATGCTATTAAAAGAACCAATGATTATAACAGTAATGTCTTAGAAAGTGATATTTCAAGTGCTAGTAGTATCAGAAAAGCTTTAGCAAAGAATGAAAATATCAAAGATCAAGTACCTAGCTATGTTTTACCGTATCTAGAAAAAATAAAAGATAAAGTCTTAACAAATGAAGATTATTTTAAATATATTAAATATAAGTTATTAACGGAAGATAATGAAAATGAATATCCATCATTAGATAGGAGTCTTATCAATAAATTAAAGAAAAATATCAATAATGTTACTTCTTACGATGAATTAATTAATAGTGTTAAAACTAAAAATCTTACGTACCGAAAAGTAGCAAGAGGACTTTTATACTATTTATGTAATTATACTAAAGAAAAACGTGACATGATGGAAAATGTTAATTATATAAGAATTTTAGGACTTAATAAAAAAGGACAAAACTATTTAAATAAAATAAAGAAAGATTGTCCTTTACCATTAATTAGTAAGTTTACACGTGAAAAAGATGAAATGTTAGAACTTGAATATAAAGTATCGCTCATCTACTATTTAGAACATATAAATGGTAATAATATTATAAATGATGAATTTAGGGCTTTTCCAATAAGAAAGGAATGATAAAATATGGAATCAATGCTAAAAACAAAAAAACAAGGATTATTAGTTGTCCTATCAGGGCCTTCTGGTTGTGGTAAAAATACTATTATTAATAAAGTCATGGAAAACAATAAGAATATTTGGTTATCTATTTCTTGTACTAGTAGAGCTCCTCGTGGAGAAGAAAAAAATGGCGTAAACTATTACTTCCTATCAAGAGATGAGTTTGAACATGAAATTGAAAATGATGAATTTTTAGAATATGCTGAATACTCCAAAAATTACTATGGAACTCCCAAAAAATATATTAAAGAACATTTAGATAAAGGTGAAGATGTCATTTTAGAAATAGAAATTCAAGGTGCTTTAAAGGTGAAAGAAAAAATTAAAGAAGCAGTATTTATCTTTATTTTACCACCTAGTATGCAAGAATTAAAAAGAAGATTAGAAGCTAGGAAAACGGAAGATCAAGAAAAAATTGATATGCGTTTTAAAAGAGCTTATGAAGAAATAAATGAGGTCAGTAAGTACAATTACGTTGTTGTTAATGATGAAGTTGATCTTGCAGCTAGTAAAGTTCAAGCAATACTAGATGCAGAAAGATGTAGAGTTGATCGTATCGAAGAAGTTTATCTAAATACTGAAGAAGAACGTCTACACGAAAAATTATTAGAAGATAAAAAAGAATTTAATAATGAGGAAGTCTCTCTATGAAAGATTTAATAAAGAGTTATCAGAAACAAGTTGATGACAAGCTTAAAAATAAAAGTTTTACTAAGCAAGACATAGAAGATTTTAAAGTAATGATTAATTATTTTCAACACGAAAGACTTATTCATTTACTAGTTACTATAACCGTTATCTTTGTTACTTGCTTCTTCTTTTATTTATTAACCATCAAGTCATCAATCATACTATTTATATTAGTTATTATTCTTTTAATTATGCTTGGTTTTTATCTTTATCATTATTATTTTTTAGAAAATAATATTCAAGAATTAGAAGAAAAATACTTGCAAATCAAAAAAGCCCTTAAATGAGCTTTTTATTTTGTAATGATTAATCAATAACTTCAATCTTCATTAAGTTAGTTGTTCTAGATACTGCATTGTTAGGGAATCCACCAGTAGTAACTACAATATCTCCACTTACTAATTCAGTATAATCTTTAGCACAAGCAACACTCTTTGTAAGAACTTCATCAGTTGAATTACAAACTGGTAATATTGCTGGATAAACACCCCAGTTTAATGCTAAACGGCGTCCTGTTTTTTCATCAGGTACTAAAGCAAGAACTGTTGCTTTTGGTTTTAAATTACTAATTACTCTAGCTGTTGAACCACTAATTGTAGCAGCACATATTAATTTAGCATTAAGTCTCTTTGTTGTATCAACTACAGCATCAGCAATAGCAGATTGAGCATCAACTACACGTTCATTTTCATCTGAATAATTAAATTCAGCATATTTTTCAGCAGTTTCACAGATATTTGCCATAGCAGCTACTGTTTCAACTGGATGTTTACCAATAGTTGTTTCACCACTTAACATAACAGCATCAGTACCATCAAATACAGCATTAGCAATATCACTAGTTTCTGCTCTTTTTGGACGGTTATTTTCCATCATTGTTTCAAGCATTTCTGTAGCAACAATAGCAATCTTTCCAAGTCTTCTACAAGTTGTTATCATTTGCTTTTGAACGATAGGTAACATTTCACTAGGAATTTCTGTACCTAAATCTCCTCTAGCTACCATAACACCGTCTGATACTTCTAGAATTGATTCTAAGTTTTTAATACCTAAATCACTTTCAATCTTACAAATAATTTGTAAATCTTCTCTATTATGTTGTTTTAAGATTTCTTTAATTTCTAAAACATCTTCTTTACAAGAAACGAATGATAATGCTAGGTATTCTCCACCATTGGCACAAGCATATTCAATATCTTTTCTATCTAATTCACTTACATAAGGAATATTTAATTTAACACCAGGAACACTCATACTTTTTCTGTTTCCTAAAGTTCCACCAGCGATAACTTTACAAGTAACACCGTCTTCTTCTTTACTAATAACTTCAAGTTTCATCTTAGCATTTTCAAGTAAGATAAAGTCACCAACAGATAAACTATCAATAGCTTCTGGATGGTTAACTGAAAATCTTTCAGTAGTTCCAAGTACTTCTTCTTTAACAATACGAATAATGTTTCCATTAACTAATTCGATAGAATCATTCTCTAACATACCACTTCTGAATTCAGGACCTTTAGTATCCCATAATATTGCTACAGACTTACCAGTTCTTTTTCTAACTTCACGAACTGAAGCAATAGCTTTATCTCTTTCTTCAATTGTTGCATGGGTAAAATTAATTCTAGCAACATTCATACCTGCTAAAACCATTTGTTCCATTACATTGGCTTCATTAGATGCAGGTCCAATACTACAAACTATTTTTGTCTTTTTCATTTACTACACACTCCTCTTTCAAACAGTAATAATTATACTATAAATTTATCATTTTGTATAGAATTTTTTGCTATTTTTGGCAATTTGGACAGTAATAAGTTCCTCGACCGCCAACTCTTGTGAAAACGATTTCACCGTTACAATTTTTACAAGTTTCATTTTTTCTACCGTGAACAATTAACTCATTTTGAAAATTGCCATGAACTCCCTCACTAGATTCAAAACTTTTAATAGTTGTGCCACCCATTTTAATGGCTTTTTTAAGGACAATTCTTGTATTTTCAATTATTTGTTCAGCTTCAGCACTATTAACCGTTTTAGCAGATCTTAATGGGCTTATATGACTTAGATATAATATTTCATCATCATAAATATTACCAATTCCAGCAATAATACTTTGATCTAATAAAACTGTCTTTATCGGCGTAGTTTTACTTTTGAATTTATCTAATAGATACTCTTTAGTTAATCTTGCGTCATCAAACTCATAACCTAAATCACTAAGTGGCTTTTGTTCATTAATTTTGTACTTAGGAAGAAGCATCATTCTACCAAATTTTCTAACATCGTGGAAACGCATTTCGATATCATTATCTAACAATAAAGCAACATGTTCATGTTTCGATACAACTTCATTCTTATGTCTAAAATAAAATCTTCCTTCCATTCTAAGATGTACTAATAAGGCGTAATTTGTTAGATAAATAACTATCCATTTACCTCTTGTCGTAACACTTTCTATCTTTTCATTCTTTATCTTTTCTAAGAATTCGTTTTTATCTCCTACTATTACATTGTCATAATAAACATAAGCCTTAGTAATAGTATGTCCAACTATTCTTTTTTCTAACATTTTTGCAACTGTAATTACTTCTGGTTTTTCTGGCATATCTTATCACTTTCCTTTACTACTATTTAGCCTCATACCAATCACTACCAAGTTCTATATCAACTTTTAATGGTACACTAAGTTTAACTACCTGTTCCATCTTTTCACGTACTAGTTCTTTCATTACATCAAGTTCGTCTTTATAAACATTAAATACTAGCTCATCGTGAACTTGAATTAACATTTTACTCTTTAAGTTCTTATCTTTCATTGCTTGATATAATTCAACCATTGCTTTCTTTAAAATATCAGCAGCACTTCCTTGAATTGGTGTATTTAAAGCCATACGTTCACCACTGCTTCGTACCATATAATTACTACTTTTTAATTCATCTATTTTTCTTCTACGATTCATTATTGTAGTAACAAAACCCTTTTTATAAGCTTCACTTTTTTCTTGCTCCATATATTCTTTAATACCAGGATAAGTATTCAAGTAGTTTGATAAAAACTCTTTAGCACTAGCAACATCTATTTTTAAGTCTTCACTAAGACCAAAACTACTTATTCCATATAAAATACCAAAGTTTACGGTTTTAGCAATTCGACGCATCTTTTTATCAACCTCACTTATTGGTACTTTAAAGATGTCTGAAGCAGTCTTTGAATGGATATCTTTATCTTCACTAAAAGCTTCTTGTAAATTTGTGGCATTAGCCATATGAGCAAATACCCTTAACTCTATTTGACTATAATCAGAACTCATTAAAAGACTATCTTCTTCTGGAATAAAAGCTTTGCGAACAAGTTTAGAGTAATCACTTCTAATCGGAATATTCTGCAAGTTTGGTTTACTACTAGATAAGCGCCCTGTTCTTGTTAAACATTGGTTGAAAATAGTATGAATTTTTCCATCTTCCCTTATTTCATCTATTAAACCAATCGAATAATTAGCATATAATTTATAAAGATTTCGATATTCTAATACTTTTTCAACAATAGGATGTTTATCACTTATTTTATCTAATATATCTTTACTAGTAGAATAACTAGTATCATCTTTTTTTCGCTTTTTAGGATATTCTATCTCTAACTTTTCAAATAAAACTTCTCCTAACTGTTTAGGTGATAAAATATTGAATTCACAACCAGCATCATCATAAATTTCGTCTTGCATTAGCTTCATTTTTGCTTCTAGTTCTTCTTTTTGCTTTAATAAGTAGTTTCTATCAACTCTTATACCAGTCAACTCCATATCAGCTAATACAAAAGCAAGTGGCATTTCTATCTCTTCAAACAATTTTGTTTCATTATAAGTAGCTATTTCTTCAAGAATTTGTTCTCTACTATCATAAATAAATTCACTTTTCATTATAGATTGTTTCTCTGTCGTCTCAAGTGAAGCTTCTCTTTTTTTTCTTTCTGTTCCATAAGTTTCTTCATAACTTGGACAGTCATAATTAAATTGTCCCATTAAAACAGTAATATCATCATCTAATTTATAGTCCAAAAGATAAGCACCAATCATTGCGTCATAGTTACAATTGTTTAGGACTATATCATACTGATTTAAAAGAATAATCATTCTCTTGACATCATATGTATATTTAGTTACATCATTATTAAATATCTCTTTATGATTGATAATTTCTTCAATAGTCATAAAACAAGAATTATCTTTATTAGTAAATGCTCCACCAATAACTTTACTTTTACTATAGGTATGTCCAGCCATTTCTAAATAAAAGGCAAAAGGCACTGTAAAGTCAAAGTCGTTATAAGACACAACTGTTTTAGAAAGTGGTTTTTCTTCTAATAAGTCAAAGCTTTGTTGACCTGTCAAAACGGTACTATCTGTACTAACACTTATTTTCTTTAGGAGTGATTTAAATTCTAATTCCCTTAAAATAGCAATATATTCTTCAGTATTAAGTCCTTGATAAATACAATCTTCTAGGGTAAAAGGAATAGGTACTTCCCGGTAAATAGTAGCTAAATCGAAGCTTGTATAAGCATCATCTTTTCCTGTTTCTAATTTCTCAGCTGTCTTACCACCAATATTTTCTAGATTATTATAAATTTCATCAAGACTACCATATTTCTTCAAAAGAGTAATTGCTGTTTTCTCACCGATTCCTTTTACTCCTGATATATTGTCACTAGCATCTCCCATTAAAGCTTTTAAATCTATCATATGAATTGGTGTTGTTCCATAATATTCTTTAAAGGTTTCTTCGTCGAATCTTATTGAACCCTTTGTTTTTAAAAGTTTAACTTCTACTTCTTTACTTATTAGTTGTAATAAGTCTTTATCGCTAGATATTATTGTAGCAATAAATTCATCTTCTTCATCAACTATTTTAGCAAGCGTACCAATTATATCATCAGCTTCATAATTATCTATTTCAAAATGTTTTATTCCCATAGTATCAAGGATTTCTTTGGCTTTTGGAAATTGTAGTTTTAACTCTTCTGGCATTTCTCTACGACCAGCTTTATAATCTTTATACTTTTCGTGTCTAAAAGTTTTTCCTTTATCAAATGCCACCAAAATATAGTTTGGCTTTTCTTCTTCAATTATTTTATTCATCATATTAATAAAGCCATAAAGAGCATTAGTTGGAAATCCCTTACTATTTCGCATAATAACTCCACTATAACTTGTTGCATAATAACTTCTAAATAGCAAATTGTTTCCATCTACTAATATTATTTTTTTCATAGTGCACCTTCTTTTCTCTAATTATTATAGCAATCTTTCTAAATTTTCGAAAGCAAATTAGCACATATTATTAAACTAAGTATGATTGCTATCACATATAAACCTATTATTAATATGATTGTTTTTATAATTTCTATGATGTTATTTTTCATTAATTCCTCCATCTCTTCTTCCGATTTTATTAGCAAACATAAGTTTTGTCAATATTTTTTCGAAATTTTGTTTGACTTTTTCCTATTAGACGTGTTAATATTGAGAAAAGGAGGAAAAAAGATGGAGAAATTAACAGATAGACAGTATGATATTTTACAAATAATTAAGAAATTAACAGCGAAAAAAGGTTATCCACCTACAGTTAGAGAAATTGGTGAAGCTGCTAACCTTCATTCCCCTGCTACTATTCATTTTCATTTAATGCAATTAGTTAAGAAAGGTTATATTTCTAAAGAAGATGGTTCTAATAGAACAATAGAAATACTAGTACCAAATGAGTTTTTAAAAGAAAAAGAAGATGTAATTAAAGTACCTCTTCTTGGGAAAGTTACAGCGGGTACACCAATTGAAGCAATTGAACGTCCCAACGAAACATTTGCACTTCCTGTTGAAATAGTTGGTAATAAAAAGGAAATATTTACTTTAAGAGTAAGTGGTGAATCAATGATTAATGTTGGTATCTATGATGGTGATATCATAATTGTTGAAAGACAAGAAACCGCAAAAAATGGTGATACTGTAGTAGCAATGAATGAAAATAACGAAGCAACTGTTAAAACTTTTTATAAAGAAGATAATCATTTCAGACTACAACCTGAAAATGATACAATGGAACCAATCATTCTTGATAAAGTTACAATTCTTGGCAAAGTTGTTGGTTTATATCGAAAATTCAACTAAAAAGAACAAGCTAGATATCTTATCTATTCTTGTTCTTTTTTATTATATTTTTAACTACTTCACTAGCTATTACCATTCCTGCTGTTGCGGGAACAAAAGCACAAGAAGCAATTATATTACTATCCAATTTAACTGGTAATTCGCTTGAAAAACACACTTTTGTTTTTAATGATAATCTATTTTGTTTTATAAAGTAACGTAGTTTTCTAGCTAAGGGGTCATTATAAGTCTTTTCGATAGTAGTTATTTCTATTTTTGTTGGATCTAATCTTTTTCCCATACCCATACAAGATATGATTGGTATTTTTTTCTTGTTACAGTAAGTTAATAACAGTTCTTTAGCTTTTATATCATCACACGCATCTATTACATAGGTGTAATCGCTTAAAAATAGTTTTTCTATATTATCCATAGAAACTTTACTCTTAAGAGCTATAATGTTTGCTTCTGGATTAATATCTATAGCTCGTTTTTTTATTAATTCAACCTTATCTTGATTAATTGTGCTAGATAAAGCAATGATCTGTCTATTACAATTAGTAATATCTACTTTATCGTAATCAACTATAGTTAAATCTAAAAAGCCACTTCTTACTAATCCTTCGATAACATAACCACCAACACCACCACAACCAACTACTAGTATCTTTTCTTTTCGAAAACTAGCAACCATTTCCGTTCCTAATAAACAATTTATTCTTTCTAGTCTTTCCATACTAAGCTACTTTCTCTTTAACGTATTGTTTTTGTGGTAATTTAAATTCCATATATTGTCTATTATTAAGTAATTGATAATAATAACTATAGATTGAGTAATTTTCTTCTCCTGTTTTTAAGTAATTAAACATATTTTTCTTCATCTTAGTTTCAGTATTAGCAAATGATTCTAATATTTGGTCATAACTATCTCTTTGTTTAACACTACCATCAACTGGAGTAAATTCTAATGTATCTAAAAATTCTAACCATTCAACTTGGGCAGTAAGCCCTGTTGCTGATAACTGATAGAAATAGTCTGCCTTTGTAACTGATTTTTGTCTCAATTTTAACATTTCTATTTGGTCATGTTCATTTAACTTAGAAACAATTCCAATGTCGTTAAGAGAAATAGTTCTATCATTTCGTTTAGCATCATTATTAAATCTTAAGTCATTTACTAATATTCCATATAATGTATCAACATATATATTTGGTCTTTCTGGGGGTAGAGGTATTGAATATTGATCACAAAAGTCACCATCTCCATATTTTTTACTAGTAACTTTAATAACTGATGCATAATTGTTGTACTGATGAATTGCATTTCTAATATCATTAGTTAATTTAATAGGTTGATCTTTATAATATCTAGCATCAACACTATCATTTAAAGAAACTTTTCCTATTAGTACATCACTTTCACTACCCTTTTCTGATTGTAATTGCATTTCTTCTTTATAAAGATTACGAAATGACACTTCTAGTTCTGACATATATTCATTTGTTGCTATTGGTAAAATTGTCATAACTACCACCTCCTTGGTTAAGATGAATATTATATCATATTGATGTTTTAAAAGCAAACATTTTTTAGAAAAAAAGAGAACTTTTTTAGTTCTCCTATAAACTATCTGGTAGCCTGTACGGGGTTCGAACCCGTGAATACGAGCTTGAGAGGCGCGCGTGTTGAACCACTTCACCAACAGGCCATAATAAAATCTTCAAAGAAGATAATATTATTCTAACATACTTGAAAAGGTTTGACAATCGATTTAGTGATTTTTTTACTATTTTGTTTTTCTGTTAATTTTTGAACTACTAATCCTTTACTCATTGGTAAATTTTCTTCTTCTAGTTCATTAATAACTTTTACAAAATTAGCTGGTTCATAATTTACTGTTTGATTTTCAAAAGTAAGTATAGAGTTTTTACTATATATAGCTATTTCTTTTGCATCATAACAAGTAAACGCATTAGGGTGCATTACAACATACTTTCTAAATTTTTCAGCAATATTATCCAGTTTTATGGCTCTTAAAAATTGAAAGACTTCATCTTTATTTAGCTTTTGTTTATAAAAATAATGGTAATCAATCGTATCGATATCAGTATTTTCATCAAAAACATCAACTAACTGAGCGACTAATGGTTTAACTTTATCTACTTCATCAAGTTTTACTAGTGAAAGTTGTTCTACTTGTTTAGCTAAATCAAGTTTAAAGAAATCAGAATCTGTTCCTTTTTTTAATCTACAATATCTTCTAACCATACTTGTCGGTAAGTCATTTTGTTCACAAAATGCTACAAAGTTTTTACGATTTTTTGGTAAATAGTAATCTTCATCAAGTGATGCTACTTCGGTTATAATTTGTTTAGTATAGCCATTACCTTTAAACTCTTTTGGTTCCTTCATAAAATCATCTTTATTTAATGAATCATAAAATTCATAAGCATTGCTTCTTAAAAATTTATATGACTCAATTATTTCATCCATTTGAATTCCATACATTTTTTTCAAATCTGTTGGTGACGGACAATCTGCTTCTAAATATATATTAATTTTTGCTTTAGCTTCTTCAATTCTATGTGCTAATTGTCTTTCTTTTAAATCATTTTGTGGATAAACCTTTAAAGTATACGCAAGTAAAGCTTCATCTATTTCATCTTTATTTTGTTTCTTTAGTAAAATTTCTCTTATTTCCCACCAAGCAAGTTTGGTATCAATTGCTGTCAAATCAACTACATTTCCTTGGACTTGTTTAACAAAGTTTAATAATAAACTATTACGAACTTCTTGTTCTCTTTTTTGGATTTGTTCATAATAAAATTCATCTTTTTTGTTTTTCATTAGTTCTAAATAATCATCTTGTTTTAAAGTATTACCGCACTTTTCTAATTGCCAACCAGTTGCGATAATTTCTTCAAGAGTATTAGCTTTCGCTAATTTTGCTAGTAAAGTATCTCTCTTTTCAATCATATTCATCACAATCACACTCCCAAATCGTTCTTTATTATACCAAAATATCAGTTATAATGCAACGAAAAAAAGCAGATGATTCTGCCCTTAGTCACTATTAATTATTAATAATTCCATTGCTAGTTCTTTATCAACTTGACCACTTTTTAATTTCAAATCAAGGTCAGCTAACTTTAGTAAAAAGTTTTTTATTTCTTTAATAGTAGTAGTTCTTCCTAGTTCTAATATTTTCTTAGCACGATAAGGATGAATTGCTAGTTCTTTAGCTATTTCCCCTTCTCTATAACCACGATTATTTAAAAGTTTAACTTGATATAGCACTCTATACTGACTCTCTAAAAGACCCATTAATGCAAATATTTCAATATTAAATTTCTTTAGTTTCTCATATAGTTTTAAAGCTTCTCTTTTATCTTTAAGGCCAATCGCTCTTATTAAATCAAAAGTTAATTGATCTTGTTTTTCTAAAGGAGCTGGTAACATATTTTCTACATCACTATTTGTTATTTCTTTACTATCAACTTTATAAAGTTTAAGTTTATCACTTTCTTGATAAATCTTGTCATAATCATCTTCAACTCTAGAAAGAATATTAGAAATTACACCTTTTTCTAGTTTATAATCTGCTAGTAAACTCTTAAGATATTCTTCCTTATCTGGACTAATATTTAGAAAAGTCATTTTCTTCTTTAATTCTTTACCAATCTTTTTTCGCTCATCCATCTTATCAACTGTTAAAAAGAATAAAGTCGTCTCAATATTTTGGTCCAAATATTTTAATAAATGATTAAGACTTGCCTCTTCTTCGCTAGCTCCCGCTGTCAAAAAATTAGCATGATTAGCAATTACTACTTTCAATGGAGTCAAGAAAGAAACAGTATCTAACTCTTCTAAGACATCAACTAAAGCTACTTCTTCTAAATCATAAGTTATAATACTCGCTTCTTCAAAGTTTTTCTCTTTAATAATTTTTTCTATTTCTTTATCTAGCAATATACTAGAGGAAGAAAGAAGCAAATAATTATTCTGCTTCATTTATTTGCTCCACTAAATATTTATATATTTCTTCAAGATTAGCACTAGTCTTTCCACCACCCTGAGCAAAACTAACACTTCCACCACCATTTCCGTTTGAAATAGCAGCAATTTGTTTAATTAAGTATCCAGCACTTAGACTAGCTACCTTATTACGGCATAAGAAATTAACACTATTATCTTCCTTAATATTAACGATGAACACTAATGAATTATCAAGTTTATTAGCTAAAGCATCCATTATAGCTTTTAAAATTCCCATTTCTTCATGTTCAAAAGTTAAATATAAGAATTTCTTACCGTTTATATCTTTTAGCTTAGTTAGATATTCATCTACTTTGCCTAGACTTTGTTTTTCTTTTTCTTCTTGGAACTTTCTTTCTAGTGTTTTAACTTCACCTTGAACGTAAGAAAGCTCATTACGATTAAATACTATATCACGATAACTCTTTGGAGCACTATTATCAATAGTAACATCAAAAGTAAGATTGATTCCTAACTTTCTTGCTTGTTCAAGTATTTCCTTAGATTTCATTAATAATTTAACCATCTCATCATTATAAGGTTTGATAATATCAAATAAAGTTGTTTCTATCTTTTTATTAGTACAAGCTTCTATACGATAAGTATTACTTCCTTTAGATTCAAATGAAGAAATAGCAAATCTATTAACATCTTTAGTATTAGCGATATGCGTACCACCACATAATTCGATGGACTTATCAATTTTAACAACTCTTACAGTTTCTCCATATTTTTCTCCGAATAAAGCCATTGCTCCTAACTCTTTAGCTTTATCAAGCGGCATTACCTCTGTAGAAGTAATTATTCCACGATTAATCATTTCATTAACCATATCTTCTACTTTATATAAATCTTCATCAAAAATCTTACCAGTATAAGTAAAATCAAAACGAAGTTTACTATCATCAACATAGCTACCAGCTTGCATAATCTTAGGACTTATAACAGTTTGTAAAGCATATTGTAACATATGAACACTACTATGATTAGCTTCAATATTATGACGACGTTCTTTATCAATAATTACTTCACATTCATCACCAGTAGTGATTTTACCTGATAATAGTTTAACTTTATGAATATGTTGACCATTAGGACCTTTGAAAACATCAACAACTCTAGCCGTAAAATTCTTACCCGTAATCATACCAGTATCAGCTACTTGTCCACCACTTTCCGCATAAAAACAAGTTCTCTTTAAAACAATATAACCATCATGATCAAGTGTTTTTTCAAGTGAATCTTTACTAATAATTGCTAAAACACTACTTTTCAAACGATACAAACCGTAAACAAAGGTTGAAGGTTTCTTAAAGTCCATTAAAACTTGCTTTTGTTTAGCCATTGATGTCTTATTACGGTTGCTTTTCTTTGCAGCTTCTTTTTGTTTATTCATATAATTAACAAAGCCTTCAGAATCAACTCTATAACCTTTTTCAGTAGCAATTTCTTCAGTTAATTCAAGTGGAAAACCATAGGTATCATATAGTTTAAAAGCATCATAACCAGAAATAACTCCATCAGTAACTGTTTCTAAGATATCATCAAGTTTTGACATACCTTGCTCAAGGGTTTTTAAGAATAATTTTTCTTCTTCTAATATTAATCCTTCTACTTCCCCACGTTTTTCGTATAGTTCTTTATAGAAGTCCCCCATCGTCTCACAAACAGTACCTACTAATTTATAAAGGAATGGCTCATTGAAACCTAACTGTTTTCCAAATCTAGAACTTCTTCTTAAAAGACGTCTTAAAACATAATCACGTCCTGTATTTCCAAAACTAGCACCATCTGATAAAGCAAAAGTAATAGCTTTAATATGATCAGCAATTACTTTAAAAGCCGTTTGACCATTATAAAGAATTCCTGACATTTCTTCTATCTTTGCTAAAATCGGTGTAAATAAATCCGTCTCAAAACTAGAATCTACATCTTGGAATATTGTACACCATCTCTCAAGTCCTGCACCAGTATCAATATTTTTATGAGGAAGTTCCTTATATTTTTCACGAGGTTTTCCTTCTTCTGATTGAAACTGACTAAAAACATTATTCCAAATTTCAACATATCTTTCCTGTTCATCGTCATTTTTGAACTTTTCTAAAGCATCATGATTAGGGTCATATTTTTCACCACGATCATAGAATATCTCGCTATCTGGTCCACAAGGTCCACTACCGATTTCCCAGAAATTTTCATCTAATTTAATCATATGGGAAGGGTCCATTCCAAGTTCTACCCACTTATTTAAAGCATCAGTATCATTAGTATAAACAGTTATATAAAGTCTATCTTTTGGAATAGCAAACCATTCTTCACTAGTTAATAATTCATAAGCAAAAGTAATCGCTTCATTCTTAAAATAATCACCAATTGAAAAGTTCCCCATCATTTCAAAGAAAGTATGGTGACGTTTTGTTACACCAACATTTTCAATATCGTTTGTACGAATACATTTTTGGATATTGACAATTCTTCTATTCTCTGGAATAACAGTTCCATCAAAATATTTCTTTAAGGGGGTTACTCCAGCATTTATCCATAATAATGAATCATCATCACGGGGAATCAAGGGAGCGCTTTCTACATATTTATGTCCATGTTCTTCAAAATATTTTATCCATAATGATCTAATCTCATTACTAGTCATCTTCCTCATTTTCATCTACTCCTTCTATTAAACTCTTAATTCTTGTTAAGTCTTTTAAATATTGTTCCATACCACTATTATTTAAAATGTAATAGTCAGCATAAGCGATAGGTCCACCTTTAGCAGAATTTTCTATCTCTGCTACATCACGAGCAACAATTTCCTTTTCATTAAATGCTCGTTCCTTTCGCTTCGATATTCTATCATACCTTAATTTTTTATCACAGACAATAGCAATTACTACTAAATCTTTAAATTCTTCCCTTAATATCTTATATTCATCCCAAGAATACAAACCATCTAAAATGACATTTCCTTCTTGATAAAGTTCTTTAATTTTTGGAAGTAATAGTTTAGCAACTACTCCCATACCATGCTCTTTTCTGATTTTTTCTCTATATTCTTTTTGACTTTCCGGCGTTATTTCGATATTTTCTTCTTTCATTTTTTCGTAAATAACGCCACCAAAATAGACTAAATTATAACCATTCTCTTCAAAATAAGAAGAGGCAATGCTCTTTCCACTTCCAGCCATTCCAACAATTGCTACTATTTTATTCATATTCTTCCTCCTACTATCTCTTCTGCTTTTAACAAAAGACTATCTAGACCTTTATTTTCTACAATATAATCAAATTCTTTATAATTATCTAAATCTATTTCTGTCTTATGTTTCTTTTCTTTTTCTGTCAATAAATTATCTTTTTCATTAGTTAATAGAATAGTTTTAATTAAAGGATATTTAGCTTTCAACACTTCTATTTCGTGAACTAAACGTCCATCAGTAATAATTCCTACATCATAAAAATTATCAAGTATTTCAATAGTAGTAATCAAATAATCTAAAAGAAAATCTTTCTTTTTAAGCTTTGTCTGAAGTAAGTCAAAGCCTATCGTTTGTAACAATTCTCTTGGCTTTTCATCTTTCGTACTATCATAATCAAAGTAGTCTTCTAACCATCTATATAAAGGAGAAGTTAGTTTCAAAATACAAACTTTTTTATTATTTTTTTCTTCTTCTTTTTTTAGAATTCTTCCAAAAGTATCTTTCCCACTTCTTGCTTTTCCACATATTAAATAAAGCTTCATCATGTCACCTCAACTTAGTCTATCACTTCTTTTTTATTTAGAGAATGGAACTTCTCACCAAGGCCAGTTTTCTCATCAACAAATTCCAAAATTATCTTCAAAATAGCAATAACTGGCGTCGCCACTATCATCCCTATCATACCAAAGAAGTGATTAAAAATCAATAGTCCGAGCATAATGGTAACGGGGTGTAATTTCATCGTTTTTCCCATAATTAAAGGCTGATAGAAGTTATTTTCTAAAGTCTGACAGACCATTATAGAGATGATTGTTAAAATACCAACTCGTGGATTCATTGAAAAACCAACTAAAATAGCTGGTAGAGCGCCAATCCATGGACCAATATAAGGTATAACATCTGTAACAGCACAAAACAAAGCAAATAGTAATGGAGCTTTTATACCGGTTAAGGTAAGACCTATCGCTTGGGTTAGGAAAACAAAAAACATAACGATTAAAACACCTTGAACATAATTTCTTAACTTACCATTAATTCGGCGCATTAGGTCTTTAGCATTATCGTGATAAGTATCTGGTATAAATGATAAAGTATGTTTTTCTACCTTTTTAAAATCAAATAAGATATAAAAACCAATCATAAAGCCTAGGAGAATAGTTGTTCCGCCACTTATTACTTTACTGATAGTTTTAATTAATAAAGTTGGTAAAGTCTCCGTTGCATTTTTACCAATTGTTTCAATTTTTGTAATAATATCCGCTTCATAGCCAGCTATTAAGGAATTATGACTAGCAGCAAAGAAACCATCAACGGCCGTTTTAACTTTATCAATCAAACTAGGTAAAGCATTAACAAGATCAGTTACCCCCGTCGCAAAAGATGGTATTACAAAGTAGCAAAGTAAAACGCACATAATAATTAGAATAAGATAGGTTAAAATACACGCAACTACTCTATTCATCTTTTTCTCCATTTTAGTAACTAATGGATCTAAAAGCCAAGCAACAACAAGACCAATAAAAACAGGAGAAATTACTTTTATTATATTAAAAATAAAATCTAGTACTTTCCATTCTTTAATAACATAGGTAACTAAAAGAACTACTAAAACAAAGACTAAAAGATAAATTAGTTGTAAAACTTTATTAGAAGTCTTTATAAATTTATTAAGTTCGTTTTTATCAATTTTTTCACGGAACATCATATCACCTTCGTTTCTATTTCCTAGTATACCACTTATCTTTACATTTAAAAAGAAATTTAATAAAATATAGATGGTGAAGTAAATGCAAACAATTAAGGAAAATGTCATTTATCAAGAAGAGATAAAACATTCAAAATTTATCACTCTTTTATATAAAGTTAATAGTAATGAAGAAGTTAATTTCTATCTTAAAAAAGTAAAAGAAGATTATAAAGGAGCTACTCATTACTGCTATGCTTTTAATCTTTTAAATACTAGCGGTTATAGTGATGATAGAGAGCCCAAAAATACAGCTGGTCGTCCAATGCTTTTTACCCTAACCTCTCTTAATATTGTTAATGTTTTAGTAATATCTGTTCGTTATTTTGGTGGCATAAAGCTAGGTACTGGTGGCCTTTTAAAAGCTTATACAGGTGGACTTACTGCAGCTATTGCTAAGACTGTCCTTGAAGAAGTAATAAATGGCTACTTAATCACTTGTGAATTCAGTTATAATAATGAAAAAAAATATTCCTATCTTTTTAGGGATAAGAATATTATAGCTAAAAGTTATCAAGAAAAGTGTATTTATCAAGTAGAAGTAGATGATACTTTTCTTAAAGAAATACAAACTCTTCAAGATTTAACTATTACTGCTAAAGTTAAACAGTTAATCGTAAAGAAATAATTATTTAATGAACCAAGAAGCAATCGTATCATAATCACGATACCCTACTTCTTTTTTTATTAGTTTGCCATCACGATACACTTCTAAAGTAGGAATACTCATTATGCCATGACTTTTAGCAATATCTTCAAACTCATCAACATCAATCTTAACGATTTTCACATTTTCAAAGTGTTCATCTAATTCTTCTAACACCTCGCCTACCATCTTACAAGGTCCACACCAAGTAGCATAAAAATCTACTAAAACATCTCCTTTAGAAATAAGTGATTCAAATTTACTTTCATCTTCTAAATATATCATTTTATCAAATCCTTTCTAATATTTATTAATTACTGTATCAATTCCATCTACATTAATTATTTTACCATTAGTAATCAACTCTTCAACTTCATCTTTTGTAATAATTTTATTCTTTAATAGTATGTCAATTACTTTTAAATTCAAACTATTTTCATTATCATTTTTATTTAGTTTCATTACTTCTTCTAAGCTAGTATTAAGTCCACCAAAGCTGTCTTTCAAAATAGGTGTTTCTTCAACAATATATTTTCTAACTCCTGAATCCATAAAAGTGGTATTACTACTTAGCGGTATCATTAAAACATTTAAAACGATAAACATCAAGACATAACCTTCAAGTATTCCTAAAATAAAACCAATTATTCTATTCGGTAGCAGTAAAATTACTGTAGCATCCATAATTTTTCCTAGTAAACCAGATAAGTTGATGATTATTCTTAATAAGAAATGAAATACTATCATTAATGCTAAAAAAGCAATTAGTTTATAGAAGATAATAGTTAAAGAACTAAGGGGTCCTAAGACTGAATTGATTTTATAAGCTGGCAAGGCATTCATCAAATAACTTGCTAACATATCTTTAAAGAAATAGGCAATAGCTATTACCAAGATATTTCCGAAAACAATTACTGCTTCTTTCAAAGCTCCTCGTTTAAGACCTAAAATACCAAAACTTACAATTATTAAAATAATCGCTACACTAATATTATTCATAACAACAATCCTTTCCAATTTTATTATAACGATATTTTTGAAAATATGCTATACTAAATTGAAAGAGGTGAAAGATGTGAACGAAGTAATTAAAGTTAGTGATGAAACTAAAGCAAAAATGATTGAATATTATAAAGATAAAGTTAAAGATAAAAAGATACCCTATGTTGTATTTCAAGCTGTTGATATGGATACCACTATTACGATGTACGAGTCAGGAAAAGTTATGTTTCAAGGAAAAAGTGCTGATGTTGATGCTGCTATGTGGAAAGAAATGGATGGTGTAGAAACAACTGCTAAGGAAAAAATTGATGATAGTAAATACCACAATTGTTCCTCAGTTGGTAGTGACGAAGTTGGAACAGGTGATTATTTCGGACCGATAGTAGTAACTGCTACTTATGTTAGAAAAGAAGATGTTAAATTTTTAGAAGATTTAGGTATCAGGGATAGTAAAAAATTAACAGATGAATTTATTTTAAAGACTGCTCCTACGCTTGCCAAAAGATTAACTTATCGCAGCATTATTTTGAATAACGTTGATTATAATAAAAATTATACTAAAGATTTCAATATGAATAAAATTAAAGCTATCATGCATAATAAGGTTTTATATCAATTAATGCATGAAGTTAATCCTGAAGTTGACTATATTATTGTTGATGAATTTGCAAGAGAAAAAAGATATTATGAATATATCAGTGATGCCAAAGAGATTCAACGTGGTATTACTTTTATGACAAAAGCCGAAGATAAAAACTTAGCAGTTGCAGTTTCCTCTATTATCAGTAGATATATATTTTTAAAAGAGTTTGATAAACTAGCCGATAGTGTTCATCTTCCCCTACCAAAAGGTGCTTCAAAAGAAGTTGATAAAATTGGTGAAGAAGTAGTAGCAAAATATGGAGAAGAAAAATTAAAAGAAATTGCTAAATACAATTTCAAAAATACAGAAAGAATATTAAAGACGGTCATTTTCTGATCGCCTTTATTTTTTTATTTAGTACGTACTAATCTTTTACTTACACTGATATTATCTTTATAAATTTCATCATTAGTAAGTTCTACTGTTTCCATTTGTATCGGACATAAGTAATTCAATGGTTGCATTATCTTTGGACAACTATTACCCATTTTTACGATACCACCACTGATTAGCAAATCAGTTCCACTACTAAGAGTTCTAACACCACGAACATCTTTTGGAAATAACTCCTTCTTAGGACTAATTAATCCTCTTTTTGTATTGAAAAGTCCAAACGGTACACAACCATCATGATCATGACCACCAATCAATAAGTTATATTCTTTCATCAATTCAACGTTTTTTTCATCTTTAGCAAATTCTGGTGAGTGAATTAAACCAACTGTTGGAACATCTTTAGGAAGATTTTTATATAGGTTTTCTTTTGTGACCATATCTTCATAGAAAGCTTCTAAATCTTCAATATGTGTTTTCTCAATATTATTGTAATAGTATTTAAGAGTTTGAACATATCCCATGAAAAACATTTTTTCATCTTGATAAGTTCTATCTAATAAAATATGAACATTTTTCATATCATCTAGTTCTTGCCAAAACTCACCATTAGCAACAACAGCATTACCACTTTTACTTTCAAGAACGAAGTCATGACTTCCAAGTATAACTATAGTTGGTGCTATAGCAGCTGATTTTTTAATTGTATTAGTTAACAATCTTCTACTATCATCATTATCTAAATCTTTTGGACTATCAATTAAGTCTCCCAAGAAAATATTATAATCAGCTTCTTCTTTTTCTATCTAATTAATAACTGGTGCTAACTTTCGTTCACTAACTAAGGGACTAATATGCAAATCACCTAAAGTAGTTAATTTAATATTTTCTTTTACCCTAGGATTATAGATTTTTAAATCTTTTATTTCAATTACTTTTTCTGTTTTAAGCATTTGATTTACCTACAATCTAATGCAAACAATTATCTTTTCTTATAATAAGCTCCAGTAAATTGTCTACCAGCTTTAGACTTATTATTTCTAGCTGCACTATTTGAATAATAATTACTATTTGTTATAGTGTCATCATTATTTACAATGTATGACTCGAATTTTTCAGGATTTAATTGATACAATAATGCTTTTCTTAAATCAATCTTGTAATTTCCATCTTTATTCTGTTTTATAGCACCAGTTTCCTCCCAAAAACTTTCTTTAGCGAAAGGTGGCATACAATCATAAGTCCAACTATCACCAGCATGACTACCTACGTAGATATAAATATCATCTAATTTACTATCATATTTACTTTGAAGTGCTTCTACAGTCATTTGTGGTAAATATCTATCAATCATTTCAGCTCCACAATGAGCAGTTGCTGTTACACCATTTTTCAAGTCACTTGCTATTAAAACAGGACAATCAGCAACAGGATATCCTGCCACAACACCTGGTGTTTTATCTGTTACAATTAAAATATCTGATTTGATATCTAAATCCCAACCATCTTGATAAGCATCAACCATTTCTTGTGTTAAAACAGTGGCTGAACCATCTTTTGTTTGTGATGGCATATAAAATTTATAAGGATCAAACTCACCATCATGTGATAAATTTACTAGCATACGATGCTCTAAAAATAAAGCTTTTCTCTCTTCTTTAGTAAGTCCTTCTTCATAAAATCTTTCTGCAGTATTCATGCATCCAAATTCTTTAGTAGTATCAATCATTCTAACATTATTTACTGGCATTGTTCCTGCTTTATAAATTGCATACTTACCAACTTTCATATAATTATTTCTTCTTACATCTAAATTTTCCATTTTTATTTCCCCCATATTTCTAAACTATCTTTTATTCATCATATTAAGTAGATTAATCTTAAACATATCTCTTTCTGGATCTGTCTTAGATATCATTACACCTTTATATGTAGAAAGTTCTGCTCTATGTCCTTCATCTAAGATACCTTCTGGTGTTATATTTGTTAACAATACAACTTTCTTATCAAGATATACTGTATAGTGAACAATAATTTCACCATGTACCTTAGCGAAAGATTCATCAGTAGGTAATTTTAATTCATAACTTTCTGTGTTATTATTTTTATCTTCTCCTACTAATTTTCCTAAGAATTTTCCTGCACGAATAGTTGGATAATATTCAAATGTTAATTTTTTATAAGCTAGCATATTATATTTTCTAACGGAACGTTCTCTTTTCTTGAAATTGTTCTCATCCAAATATTCAAATATGTATGACTTCTCCATAGCCGTTACCCCCTTTTATTAACCCCTATCTCCGAAGTTGCTAATATTATACTACACAATGATTATTTTGTCAAACTTTTTTTCGAATAAATTTTATACAACAAAAAACTAAGCAATAAATATCGCTTCTTTATCACTACTCAGTAGGTTTTTTCACCTTCGTTTTTTCACTATCTTTTTTGTCACTCGTAAACATATTATCAAGAATATTCAAACATTTTCGATAACTAAAATCATTTTCATCTATGTTCAATTTCTTATCACCATACATATTAGCTGGAAAGGTATTAAACAATTTTTGAAACACTGCTTTCTTTTCTTTCTCCGATAATTCAAACGGTTCAAAAGAACTATTTCTTTTAAGTAGATAGTAATAACACAATTCTTCTGCCTGAAAATCTATATTAAACTGTTTTGTCATAGAATTAATTTGTTTTTTTATTTCTGGACTGATAAGTTTAGAATATTGTTTTAGTAATTTTGCTTCTTCCATAAATATTTCCACACTAGAGTCATAAATAAATTTAATTTTAGTATCTTCAATATAATTTTTAGAGTTATATGCTTCATCTATATTGATTTTCTTAGAACAAGTATCTAATAGTTTTTGATTAGCAGTTACATAATTAACTAACTCACTATCATACATTCCAATATATTCAATCATACATTTTTTTATTCCATAAGAATCTAATTTAGCTTTTTGTGGAAATCTCTTCACAACATTTTCTAAGAAACCACTCTTATCAATTACAAATAAATTAACTAAAAAATATCTGGCAAAGTATTCTAAAACCGATGGCTCAGTAAACTTGTGAGTAAAATATACAAATCCTAGTCCAAAATTTTCAATACCATCCTCTTCGCAATAACTAGAAATTTGTTTCAATGCCAAAGTATAATTTCTCAAAATATAAACTTGCATATCATTGTATTTCTGATATTTTTCTTCAGAGATTAATGATTTTGTTCCTAATTTATTTAAAAGCATAAAGATAATAGTCATTGTTGGTTCTTTAACCAAATCAATATATTCCATAGAATTATTTTGATAATTTTCTAAGAACTTTTGATCATTATTTTTTAAATACTTATCCACTTCATCACAAATCAAGCCATAATCAAAACTAGTCCTAATAAGTTTTTTTAATTTAGTATATTCATCCATAGTTTATCCCCCTATTTATATACACTACTTATTTTTTGACTTTTACCTTTTCTTTAATCATTGTATCCAAACATTCATTTAAAGATTCTTTGCACTTTTGAATTTTAGTATTATTAATAGCAGCAACATGAGTATCGATATCTGACCCTTCTATAAGTTTAAACTTCTCATTATATTCAATGCTACCACTATTTATTATTACTTGACCATGAGCTCTTACATTTGCCCCTTTAACATCACTAGCAAATTTATAATTATACATTAGGGAACATTCAAAAATAAATGTTAATATTTTCTAATTTATAATTTGATAAAAAAGACAACTTCTTTAATTTGTGATTTAATTATATTAGCAAAAAAAACAATCACGAAAGAAGTTGTTAATATGATTTTATCACAAAAA
>JAQXHT010000049.1 GCA_029007415.1 bacterium | reverse complement strand
TATCGAATATAAAACTCATTTTTTTGATTGTTATGATAGAAAGTTTAAAGATTTTACTGAAAATATAAATCAATTTAATGTTTATTTTCTAGATATTATAACGCCTCATGGTACAGGAATGGATGCAGCTAGGTATATTAGGGATAAAGCAGGAGACTGGAATTCAATAATAATTTTTGTTACCAACTATAATGAATATCGTTTTAAAGTTTTATCTTCTCGATTAGGAGTATTTGACTTTATTAGAAAATCATCGAAAGCTCTAAGCAGAATAAGTGATATTATGTCCATTGTTATTTCTAGATATAATACGACTTCTACTAAATGCATTACTTTTGAAAAAGATCATTCAATATTTAAAATTAAGTATAAAGATATTATCTATATTGAACGTGAATTAAATAGCAAAAGTTGTATTTTGTTTTCTACTGCAGGTGAATTTAGAATTACAAAGTCTTTATCAGAGATAGAAGCAGCCTTAGATGGGCGTTTCTTTAGAACTCATCGCAGTGCAATAGTTAATATTGATAATATACAAGAATATAATATTCGCACAAATGTAATTACTTTTTATAACGGCGAAAGGACTGATTTAATATCTAGAAACAAAAAGAAGGAGTTGAAGCAACGTGTCATCAGTAACTGTCAAAGTATTAAATAATTTAATTATGAATTCCTTCCTTATCTTAGCAATTAGAAATGCTACTAAATCTAATGTTAAGATATTATCAAAATATACTATTTTTTGGCTTTTAGTCAGTGTATTACCATGTATTATTTTTTATAAAATAGGTTATAATTTGGCATTTACACTTTTATCTCTTATTTTCTTAACAATATCTTTAAATAAGATATTTAACTATGAATTTTCTGAAGGAATTATTTTATCATTTACGTTTATGGTTCTATCTATCATTCCTGATTTAATTATTTCTTCTATTTTGATAGTTTTTTTTAATTATAATGAACTTAAAAGTAATTATTCACTTATGATGATAACCAATCTTTTAGTTTCAGTCTTAACGTATTTATTATTTAATATAAACTTTATTAAAAATACTGTATTTAATATTTTAAATCATGCTAAAAACTCCAAATATAAGCATGTAATTATTTATATAATAATGTCATTTTTTGCTATATGTATAATATTCTCTCTAGCAAGAGATTTTTATAAACCAACTTCATTATATTTTGTTATGAATATAGTTATTATAACTTTCGTAATACTGATTTTTATATATGTTTTTGAATTGGAGAATTTTAACAAATTAAAAGATAAAAATACTGTTCTTTATGATTGTATGAAAAATATTGAAAATTATCAGGAACAACAAGATTTAAAAATTCATGAATATAAGAATCAACTTTCCAAAATAATAGGAATTACTTCAGATAAAATGGTAATTAATAAGATAGAAGAAATATTAGATGTTGATTTGAATGCTAATATGTATTTATTAGGAAAGTTAAAAAGGATTCCTAAAGGTGAGTTGAAAAGCTTAATTTACTATAAAATGCTAATAACATTGAAACATGATATAAATTTAGTAATAGATGTTAGTGAAGAAATGAAAGATGAAGATTTTAATTTTACTAATAGTCAGTATAAAGCTTTGAGTAATTTAATAGGCATATTTTTTGATAATGCTCTAGAAGCTGCAAAGGACACAAAGGAAAAAATCGTGTCTTTAGAAATATATAAATCTGGACTTGGAGTTTGTTTTTCTATTAGCAATACTTTTAATCCAGATAATTTTGATATTGATAAAATAGAAGATAATGGTTATACAACAAAAGGAAAAGGTCATGGTAAAGGTTTACACCTAGCAAAAATGATTGTTAATAAATATAATGGAGTTTATACGAGAAAATCTGTTGAAAATAATGTTTTTTATCAAAGAATAATAGTACGCAAATAACATAAAAAAACTAAGATTTGTTCTTAGCTTTTTTATGTTAATTTTGATTAATCCATATTTTTTAGAGCTTTTGGTTCATCAACTAACCACCAAATGCATCCTACGCTAGCAGATGCTGTAGCTAGCATTCCTAAAGCTACTAGTAATTTTGCAACTCTTTTTTTCATAATTTTTTTCCTCTTTTCTATTTTAAATGTCTTTTTGACATTTAAACCGTTAAGTAATTTCTATATGGCATTCCATATAGTTTGTAGGTTACAGGTAAAATAAGTATTGTTTCTATTATTAAACCTGACAAGAGATAAGTAGAT
>JAQXHT010000048.1 GCA_029007415.1 bacterium | reverse complement strand
GCATTATCAATAACAAATCCGACACAATCTACTAATCTAATGTTACAATCAAAGTCATCAATCTTCACTTTAGCTGCTCTATTAGGAATGAATTTAGGTTCCGTTGTCATAATAGTTTTACCAGCAGCACTTTGAGGAATTTCATCAAGTGTTCTTTTTTTCTCGTACTCATCTTCAATATATGGCACTACTAAAGTCTCAACCATCTTCTTAATAAAAGTACTCTTACCAGTTCTAACCGCTCCAACAACTCCTAAATAGATGTCACCTCCTGTTCTTTGGGCTATATTTTTAATGATTTCATATTTTTCCATATATTCACCTTTTTCTTTTATTCATTTTAACTTTATGTAGAAATATATGTCTTTATGAATAGAAATATTATGTTTAATATTGATGTAGTACAGTTTTTAATGTATATTATATTTAATTTTGAAATGGGGAAAGAAAATGAATAAAATAGAAGCAAAAGATACAATATATAAAGTTTTTGATTATATAGATAATGGAGTAATAAAAACTGACTTTGGTGATTTTGCTGGACACCCAGGTTTGTACTTTTTTCACACTAAAAAAGAATTTGAGACCATGCTAGATAGTTATTTAAATAAAGAATTTTATAGTAGATATGATATTTATTATATGATAGAAAGATTAGTTAAATTTCTATTAGGTAAATACGATTCTCATACTAAGGCTTATTTTAAAGATAATATTTATTTTCCAATAGCTTTTAAAATTCAAAATGATGAGTTTTATATAATTAATATAATAGATAATTTTAAAGATATAATTGGTGGAAAACTAATTTCAATAAATAATATACCTATTGAAAGAATAGCTAGTGAATTAGAACAGATAATCAATTATTCAACTGTTGAATATAAAAATCTAATGTTAGCAAACAATATAAAACAATTATATATTTTAAAATCACTTCCAAGTATAGAAGAAAATGTAGATAAAATTACGTATGAGATAGAACATAATCAAAGAATAACTACTGTTGAATTTGATGTGAAAACAAAGTATGAAAATCTGAAATCAACAACTCCAGAAAATTATTCTTACGAAATACTTGATGATATTTTAATCATTCATTATAATTCCTGTAAAAATATAGATAAGATGAAAAGTTTAATTGAAAAATTAAAAATCATAGAAAATAAACTATTATATAATAGATATAAGAAATAATAGCGGAGGTTTTTCAAGCATTAATCATTTATTAATAGATTTTTTGTATGATAAAAAGATAGTCACTATCGTAAATGAAGACGTATTTTCATCAGGAAGAATGATGTTAGTTGATTTAAAAAAATTAGGTAGTTATGTAATTGGTACCAATATTAGTACATCACTTAATGCCTTTGGAAATGTTCCATCAGAATATGAACTGGAAAATCTAGGCTTGATTATTAAAAGAAGTAATAATTATTGGTACTATGATGATAATTTAGAACTTAAATATTTTACAAAAGAAAATTTCTCATCATATTTTAAAAATAGAAGAGAACTACTGGTTCCTAAAATTATTAAACCTGATAAGTATGTTTGTAACACTGTTGATGATATTATTAGTAATAAAGATACTCAGTTAGAAAGTGCTATAAATTATGTGAAAAATATAAAGAAAATAGATTAGGCTTAGGAGGTAATATGTATAAAAAAGATTATTTAAGAGATTATATAAAACAATCAGAAATAAGAGTATTTAATGACAAAATTAGGATAAGGTTATCTAGTGAATTAGCAACAAAATATGATAATGGTGCTTACAAGAATTTTTGATATTAATTGATGATGGTTTGAAAATGCTAGACAGGCTTGAACTTAAGTATCCCGCAAATTCAAAACCAACACTTTATATTTATATAGTACCCGATGATAATTTTGCTGAATTATTAGGAATGCCAACTCTTTATGCTAAAAACAAAAGCAAAGGAGGAAAACCTGTAGTTTGTTACGACTTAGATGGTTTTACCTTTGCTTATGGACTAAGTCAAAACTGTTTAGAAAATAAAGAATTTAGTAATATAAAAATCGATTACTTAGAAAATCAATTACACGAACTTTCTCATATTGTACTTGGACAATTTTTAGTTGGTAATCAAGTTCTTTCTGAAGGAATAGCAGAAGTCTTACCATTATATATTTTAAATTTAGAACAAGACTTTGAAGAACATAGACAAATTGTTTCTAATTTAAAAGAGAGCGATATATATTCTATTAAAGAACTATTAAACAAACAACGTGAAGGACTTTATGGTAATGACTCAGTTATACCAAATAGTACTTGTTCTTTTAGATTATCTTATATTTCATCATACTTATTTATCAGAGGTTTATTAGAAACAATCGAAGAAAAATACTCATTAACTTCAATTGAAGCTATTAAAACTTTTTTTGGTATACTAAAAAGCAATAGAGGTTATGGAAATGAATTTTTAATTTATGATATAGCAGATGCCTTAGAACTATCGCAGGATAAATTACTTATCGAAAAATCTATGCAGTTAAAAGCTTTGGACTCTATAAAAAAACTAGAAAATGGTGAAAAATGATAACTACAGTATATTTAATGAGACACTCTATTACTGAAAAAGTAAATTATTTGGATGATAATGATAATCTTCTTGTTAAAAATCAAAAACAAATTTTAACGATAGAAGGTGAAGAACTAGCTAGAAAAGTTAGTGGTAATAAAATATTTTCTAATATTGATATTGTTATTGCCAGTAATTATGCAAGGGCAATGGCGACAGCCAAATATTTTACTAATGGTAAATCTATAAATATAATAAAAGATTTTGGGGAAAGATTATTTGGTGTTGATGATTATAGTGATATACCTGATGATTTTTATAAAAGACAATTAGAAGAAGATGACTATAAGATAGGTAAAGGTGAGAGTCAAAGAGAAGTTAGAGAAAGAATGAGTATGGCTTTATCAAGAGTAATTAATGATAATAGAGGAAAAAGTATTTTGATAGTTTCACATGGCACAGCCATAATATTCTTACTTAAGAAATGGTGTAGTGTAAAAGAGAATAAATATTTGTTATATAAAAATAAAGTAATACTTGAGAATAATTGTAAAAATTGTGAGACAATAAGGTTGGTATTTAATAATAAAGAATTAATAGAAATTGATAATATGAAGGAGTTGTTAATATGAGTTTGAAATATGAAACAGATAATTTTATGATTTACTATAATGATTGTGACAAAAAGTATTTAGATAAGTTAATAACTGTATTTAAAAGTAGAAGACAGAAAATTTTAGATTTCTTCAAATTAGAAGATTTTAAACCAACTATTAAGTTATATGATAATATTTCTGAATATAAAGATAACATAATAGAGTCTTTTAAAAGAAACTATGGTGATAGAGAATATCAAGACTGGATGATAGCAAATACAGAAGATGGCAATATTAATATGTTATCTCTTGATTTAGTTAAAAGGATTGAAGGATTTAATAATTATAGTGAAGAAGAATTTTGCTATAATATTGCTCACGAATTTACTCATGTCTGTCAAGAAAGAGTTGGTTCTAATAATCCTGGTTGGTTTTGGGAAACTCTTGCTACTAATCTTGGTAACCCAGAATGTCAGCATGATGTTAAAGAGCCATTTACCTTGGACCAGTTAGAAACTAGTTTTGATTCTATTGATGGTTATGGAGCAGTTTATTCAATCGGAAAAGAATTATTTAATCTTTATGATAATGAGTTTATTTATGAACTTGTTACTGATAAAAATAATCAAAAATTAAATACTGTAGTAGGCAATATAATATCTGATATTAATGAACAATTAGTTACTGAACCAAAACACTCAAGAAAATAGTATAGGCGTAAAAACTTATACTTATTTTTTTCTTATCATATATTAAATTATGAATATAATTGATTATGCAAGTAAAAATAACCTTTCTATGAAAGACTCATCTCTAAACGAAGTAGATAGTTTGATACTTTCTCAACTAGCTTATCTTTACTATGATAAGGTAACTTTACCGTGTAGAATTAGTGACTTAAATAAAAATTTCTATGACTTACTAGGAAATGATAGAGATGATTTAAATAACTTAAAACTAATAGAAAAAGTTTGTAATTCGCAAAGATTTTCTAATATTATGGTAAATTATTATGTTGAGAAAAATAATTTAGTAGAAAATAAACAATTTTCTGCTGTTACTTTCTTCCTAGAAACAGGAGATATTTATATTGCTTATCGCGGGACAGATGGTACTGTCAATGGTTGGAAAGAGGATTTTAATATGGCCTATCTTTCCACAGTACCAGCACAGCAAGAAGCTTTAAAATATTTAGACAGTATTTTAGCACTAACTAGAAATTACTGTTATATAGGTGGACATTCCAAAGGAGGAAATTTAGCTTTTTATGCTGCGATTTATTCCTCAAATAAGTCAAGAATTAAACAAGTCTTCTCTCATGATGGACCAGGTTTTCCTGAAAAAATAATTAAAAGTAGAGAATACCAACAAATAAAATCACTTCTTGCCAAAACAATACCAGAAAGTTCAATCATTGGAATGCTTCTTTACAATAATGAAAATTATACAATTATAAAAAGTAGTGAAAGTGGCATATTGCAACATAATCCATTTTCTTGGTTGGTAGAAAATAATAGTTTTATTCATCTAACAAAATTAACTAAAAGTGCTAGTTATACTAACAAAGTCTTAAAAGATACTATTAATAACTTAACAGAAAATGAAAAAAGAAAATTTATTGAAGCATTATTTACTGTTTTTGACCAAGCTGATATTAAGACACTTAAAGACTTATCTAAAAACTGGTATAAAAAAATCCCACCAATCTTAAAATCAATGGAATCTTTAGATAATAAAATGAAATTATGTTTATGGGACACAATTAAACTATTGGTTGTGTTCAGTATTAAAAACTTAACTGAATTACTTTGAAAAAATCTCATGAAAATAAGGCACCTCTTTAATGGTCTTATTTTTCTTTTTTAAGACTTTAAAGTCATATCTTGAACGATTAAGAAATGGAATTTCATCAGTCTTTCTTTCGAATTCCTCTTCACTAACATCATCAAAACTTTTATTAAATACTGTATAATAAAAAGCTAGAAGAAATGCTAATCTATCATAATTTTGTTTTCCTTTATATGATGAATTTCTTAATTCTAAATATTCATATAATGGAAAAGGAATACCCATTGGTTCCATTTTCTTAATTCCAGCCCCATCAATATCAATAAAAGAAAAGTTATTGTTTGCTTCATCAACGATAATATTATTATAATTGATATCTCCTAGAACTAATCCTTTATTAGCAAGGTGTATTTCTTCTAATCCCTCTGAAATATCAATCAGTTTATCTTTAAGTTCACCTATAGAATGATTTTGCTCAAATTTACTTAATGTAATACCTTCCTTTAATTCCATAGTACATCCACAGAAAAAGCAATTGTTTATAATCTTTTCTAACGGTTGAGCCATTTTGAAATTAGTAATTTTACTAGTTTCTTCAACATGCATTTCTCTTATGATTAAATCATACATATTAAAATTTTTATAAAGTTTATAGACTTTTTTATCATCATGATATACAACGCTTTCTTGAGTTTCAATATCTTCAAATTTTTTTAAAGTTTCAAAATTTATGCTAGTAAGTTCAATCTCTTTCACAATACCAACCCCTTAATTTGTCATATTATATCATATTTTTCCAAAAAAAGAAAGATAAGGTTTGCTAAAACATCTTATCAACGTTTTCAGGAACCTTATCTTTTATAATAGTATTAATGATTTTTTCTTTTTTTTCCTTTGAAATATTCTTTCCGGTCATAGCCGCAATTTCATCAACAACTTCTCCTAAAGTTTTCTCATCCTTCATATTACCATCTTGTAATTTATTAGCAAGAGACAAGATTGCATCTTTACTTACATTAGTCTTTTTCTCTACTCGTTTAAAAAAACTATCTCCAAACATTTATAGAACCTCCTAGTTCATTATATGAAAGTCCTAAGATTAGGTTCTATTTATTTCTAGCAAGCTTTTTTACTTGATTATTAAATTCTTCCATTGAAATCAAACCTTTATCAAGTCTATCTTGAAGCATAGCAAGTGATTTTTCATACATCTTTTCACTATCTAGTGGATTAGCATAACGATAACTATCTAGATTGTTAGTAAAAACATTTCTCTTTTCCTCTTTATGTAAATCAGAAAAGTTTGTTTTTTCAAACCTCTTATTATTAAAAGAATTATTTCCACCGATTATCATAGATTATCTCCACTTCTATTTTTAAATTGTATAATGATAGGTGTACCTTCTAAATCAAAGTTTTCTCTTAGTTGATTTTCTAAATATCGTTCATATGAGAAATGAACAAGTCCTTTATTATTAACTCTAAAAGTGAATTGTGGTGGTTTAGTACCAGTTTGACTAACAAAATAAATCTTTAATCTTTTGGCTTTATAACTAGGAGCAGGATTTCTATCATAAGCATCTCTAATAACATCATTCAATACACTAGTTTTTATTTCACGATTGATATTTTCTTTAACTTTT
>JAQXHT010000047.1 GCA_029007415.1 bacterium | reverse complement strand
TTAGAAGGAACGAAAAAAGTTACAGTTAAGACTGGTACATTAAAAGTTGACTTTACAGAAGGAAATAGAATAAATTTAGAAGGACAAGCACCAGTTACTGATTCAACAGGACAAAGTGGAACTCCTTATACTTTTACTATTACTAATAGTGGAACTATAAATACTGTTTATTCTATAATAAATGAAGAAGATATTTCTAATACTTTAAATACCAATTATATAAGATATCGTTTAGTAGGAGATAATGGTTATGACTCTGGAGCAAATGACTTATCAGCAATAGGTGGTAATTTTATAACTGGAAGTACCTTAAGCGTATCAAAAAGTGTAACTTATAAACTATATATGTGGGTATCACAAAATGCTACTAATGACGCCCAAGGAAAAACTTATCAAAGTAAAATAGTAGTAACATCAACACAAGAAGGTGTTCCGGCTGCTGAAGAATTAATTGCAAAAGCTAACCCAGAAAGTTTAGATTATAATAGTGCAACAACTTATCAAAAAAATCAAATGTGGACATTTTCTCATGATGCTACTGAACAGTTAGGAGCAACTACAGACTATAGATATATCGGAGCAAATCCTAATAACTACGTTAAGTTTAATAATGAATTATGGCGCATAATCGGTGTTTTCAACGTCGATGATGGAACAGGAAAACTAGAGAAGAGATTAAAGATTATCAGAAATGAGTCGATTGGAGATTATTCATGGGATAATAAAAATACATCAACAGGAGCAGAAACCGCTTATGGAAAAAATAACTGGACTGACGCTAGACTTAATTATTTACTAAATGAAGGTCATGATAGCGAAACTTATGGTGGAAGTTTATACTGGAATAGAAAAAGTGGGACTTGTTATAAAAATCAAAATAATACAACTGTTTCGTGTGATTTTACTACAACAGGATTAACAGATAGTGCAAAAGAAATGATCGGAGATGCTAAATGGTACTTGGGAGGTACTGCTAATTATACTAGCTCATCAGATGGATTAACATCACATTTTTATGGATATGAAAGAGGAACAACAGTATATAGTGGAAGAAGTACATCATTGATTGGAAAAGTAGGACTAATATATCCCAGCGATTATGGCTATGCAACAAGTGGAAATAGCTCGACTTCAAGGTCAACCTGTTTAGCCAAAGCGATGGTTAACTGGGCTAGTAGTTCTTATAGTGACTGTAAAAATAATGATTGGTTATTTAAATCAAGTAATATGTGGACCCTTTCACATAACTCGTCTAATAGTTACTACGTGTTCAATGTCCGCTATAACGGTAGTGTTAACTACAATAATGCCTACAGCAACGGCGTGTGGCCAGTCGTTCATCTAAAGTCAACAATTAAGGTAACCACGGGAACGGGAAGTAGTACTGACCCATTTATTCTGGAATAAGATAGGGAGGTACTAAGACCCGCCTTCTGATGGGAGACGTCCATCAAGACGGAGCTATTACTTTGAAAAAGACAGTATGAAGAAAACAAAAAATAATAGATATTGGTCCTAATGGGGAAATGTATTTACCAATTAGGACCGACTTATAAATCTTAATATAGAAGGTATAATAAAAGAGACTTAGTAATTTGCTAGGCCTCTATTTATATGATGTAAATATTAATCAGTTTCATCTAATGATGGTAAAGAAATGTTTGTCTTTTGTAATATATCTTCATCATTTATATCATTTATTGGAATTATTTCTGGGGCTTCTTCGTTATTTAATTCTAAATCTTTAACTGGTTCTTCTATATTAGTATTTTCTTCAATAGGAGTATCTTCTTCTTTAGAAGTATTTTTTTCTTCAACATCATTATCACTAGGAATAACTCCTATTTTCATAAGTGTATCTAAATCATCATCTATATCAATAATACGATAAATTTCTTCAAAAGAGGTAGTACCATCAAGGACTTTATAAAGACCATCTTGTAACATCGTAATAACATCAGAGTTATAAACTATTTTCTGAAGATTTTCTTTCTTCATCTCATCTTCATTTAAAGCATTTCTAATTTCATCGTTAATCATTAAAACTTCTTGAATTGCGACACGGTCGTGATAACCACCAGAACAGTATTCACATCCTTCATGATTAGGAACATAAGTTTCTTCTACATCTTGATGAAGTGCTAATCTAAATACTTTCTTTTGATATGGAGTAGTAGCTTCCTTCTTACGGCAATGTTTACAAAGCATTTTTGCAAGTCGCTGTGAAATAATACCAGTTAAAGCACTAGATAATAAGTATCTTTCAACATTCATATCAAGTAGACGTTCAATAGTACTTAATGAATTA
>JAQXHT010000046.1 GCA_029007415.1 bacterium | reverse complement strand
CTAGTCTTGCCCTTGAGGAAATGTATAAACAAGTAGGAAAAAATAAATTTTCTAGTAATGGTATGATGACGAAAGGTATCATCGTAAGATGCTTAGTCCTGCCAACTAAAGGTACTGATACTAAGAAAATAATTAATTATCTCTATAAAAAATATCAAGATAATATTTATCTTAGTATTATGAATCAATATACACCTGTTAATCACAGTGATACTTTTACCTTTCTAAATGACAAAGTTAGTGATAAAGAATATGACGATATCATTAACTATGCCTTAGACTTAGGAGTTAAAAATGCTTATATCCAAGAAGGAGAAACCCAAGATAAATCTTTCATTCCACCTTTTAATCTTGAAGGGCTTTAATTTTATCTCGTTCTACTTTAGAATAAATGCAACCACAATAATCTTGTCTATATAAATGGTATATATTAGATAGTTCTATGCTTCTTTTATAGCCATTTTTCTTTTTGAAATCAGCATATAAATAGTTAATATTGTATTTATTAGCTAACTCTTCTCCGATTTCATTTAACCATTTGCTATTCTTATAAGGACTTATTGATAAAGTAGTCGTAAAATAATCAAAGTTATTTTCTTTAGCAACGATAGCAGTCTTTTCAAGTCTTAATTTATAACACTTATAACAGCGAATATCGCCTTCTTTTTTATCTTCTAGTCCTAAAGCCATTTCAATAAATTTTTCTTTATCATAATCACAATCCATAATTTCAATCTGATAATTAACATCTTTGATAAGTCTTTTTAATTCTTCTTTTCTTTTAAGATATTCTTCATAATCAGTTATATTCGGATTATAAAAAAGAATCGTTATAGAAAAGTATTTACTAATTCGTTCTAAAACTGCTGATGAACAGGGAGCACAACAAGAATGTAATAATAAAGTTGGTTTATGGTTTAAATCAATACTATTTAATATTTTTTCACATTCTAAATTATAATTCATTTTAATTCCAGCTTTCTTTCCTTAATTAATAAATCCATTCTTTCGTTCTTTAACTAATACTTTTTGATAGTTATTATTAATATTTTCTACATATTGCCCATTTTGAGCTTTAAAAAAGTTAATTAAATTAAGATTATTTTGAATAGTATGTGTGACTTTATTATATTTACTTATAAATTCTCTTTGTCTTTTAACGGACATTGCAGAAGTTTCTGTAATTGGTTTTCTTCCTTCATAATATGAAGAATAGTTATATAAAAAGTTTCTATTTTCTTCTATAAGTTTTGGCCAGAAGTGATTTAAAAATCCTTCTTCATTATAAGAAAGTAAAGTACCATCACTCTCATAAAGTGGTTCTATAAAAAACTTATCAGCACCAATTGTAACATAATTAGCAGTATGATTCTCACCTAATCTCTTATGATGAAACTCACTCAAAAACATCTTTATCCTAGCAATGTCTTCTTCTGTTTTAGTGGTATCAACCACCACCATTTCATTTTCAATTCCTAATCTTTCAGAAAGCAGTTTATGTAAAGCAGAACTATGTCTACAACACCCTTCTCCAGTAAAAGGAACAAGAGCAAGTTCAAAAAATAAATCCTTATAAAAACCAATTTCTGTTGTTTTATCATTATATGTATATTTCCCAGTCACCGAAAAATAACCCATACTGATAAGATCAGAAGCAAATATTGCTTGTTCTATTTTTTGATTTGGAAAAACATTTTCAATTAAAGTACTAGTTCTTTCTAAAACTATATCTAAATCATTTTTCATTTTTTGATACTCATCTTGTTCTAAATAATGTTCTTTATATATTAATGCTTCTCTTAATTCTTTTAATTCTTCTATTTTCTTCAAATACATCACCTACATCTTTCTATTTTTTTAATACCATTTTTTCATTTGTTAATATTTTTTGATAACTTCTATTTATATTCATAACATTTTCTTCATTTTTTTCCCGAAAATCACTTAATAATTCCGGATTTTCTAGAATAGTAAGAAAAGCTTGGTCATATTTTTGCAAAATCAAGTCTTGTTTTTCTTTTTCCAATTCTGTAACTTTATCAAGTCCCATTTCTCTAGGAGTAGAAGAAAACAAATCATAATTATAAACAAATGCTAACTCATCCTTCGTATTATATTCTTCTACATTCGTATTAAGTAGTTTAAAAGAAAGCTGCTTACCATAATTTTCAAATGCTTTAACAAAGCTTTTATCTATCGAATAAAAAGCGAGCATTGACGAATTCTTTAATGGTTCAAAAATAAAGACATCTCCATCGTATCTAACATAGTTAGCTGCATGATTAGCTTTACTATAATTTCTAAAAAAGTCATCCATCATTAGTTCTAATTTCTCTATATTCTTATCTTCTGCTAAACCACTTCTTAACATAGCAACTCCACTTTCAACCAAAAGCTCATCTAGTAATAGTTTAATCAGTGCAGAAGTATGTCTACAACAACCTTTTCCTTCAAGTGAAACACAACTATAATTTAATAAATGATTAGCCATAAATTTCGACTCTTTCATATTTGTATCATAAGTATAAGAACTATCTTTAGATAAATAACCCATTGTAACCAACATAGAAGCAAGTGTTATTCTTTCGATTTCATCTTTAAAAGCAAAAGTATTTGCTAATGCATCAACATCTTTTAAAATATCGCTCATTGAACTTTCAATATTTTTTGTTTCTTTATCAACATAATTCTTAAGAATTAATAAATCTTCTTTTCTTCTTTTTATCTCATCAAGCATCTATCATCACCTCAAAGCGAATTATATTTTACAACAATTTACTTAATGAGGCAAGTCTAATGAATAAATTTTGCCAAAAGAAAAAGAAGTGTTTATTTCTTCTTTTGATAAGTCTTAATTGTATCCACTTCTGCAATACTATCAATTGATTTTATAATTTTTTCTTTATAAGCTTTCAAACCATTCTTAGCACTTTCAATAACTTGACTCTGATCAATTTTTAAAAATTCTGATATAGAACTAGTTGAATAACTCTCCCCTGTCGCATACCCTAATTTAAGAGCTAGTACAACATATTCAAGAGGAGTTGTTTCTTTTAACAAATCAACAAACTCTGGTTTATTAAATATTTCTAATAAGCTATCAACTGTAGATAATGATTTTGCTAAATCATTGTTTTCTACTTCTATGTTACTTTCATTAATTTTAACTGGTGTTTCTAGAACTTGATTTTGATTAGTTTCTGTTTCTAAATTATTATTCATTATTACATCACTTTCTTCCTTATTAATTAATAACGTAGTATTATTTATTTCTTGTTCCATATTTTCTTTGGCAGTTTCATTTATTATTTTTGGTGATTGTTCTTCTATAGTATCTTTCTTTAAACTATCATCCATATTGACTGATAGGTCTTTTTTCTCTTGATTTTGTTTATCAATTTTTCTTTTTATTCTTAAAATAATATTATGAAATTTAGCTTTTTCTTCTTGATTTAAACTATCAAGAATATTTTCATCATAATTATCACCAAATCTTTTATGAATAATTTCCAAATTACTAGGTTTTAAACCTTCTATATTTTCAATTACTTCTTCTATTTTATATCCTTCAAAAATCTCCGTAAATGTTTTAACTTTGTTCATTAATTCTATCTCACTTTCTATATTTTCATCTTCCTCTTGAGTTATTATTTTTTCTTTATTATTTTCAAGTTCCTGTTTCACTACTGGTGCAATAATATTATTAAACGTATTTATTTCTATAGAAGAAAACTCATCTACAGATAACATTTTTAATTTTTCTTTAAAACTATCAGGTAAATTACGAAGTTTATTATCAAACATGCTTTCCAATACTGATATTATTTCCTTTTTTTGATAACCATTAAGACAATCAGGAAGTAATAATTTCTCAGGTGGTGCATAAAAGGATTTAGTCTTATTATTTCCAGAATCTTCTATAACTAGTCCTTGTCTTAGTTTATCTAGATTATCTAACGCCGCACTTGGATTGTCCAAATAAGCTTCAAGACCTTTAACTTTTCTAGTGAACCTTAATTTTTTTAAAGCTCTTTTTTCTATTTGTCTTATCATTTCTCTAGAAACATCAAATTTTTTACCTATTTCTTCTAAAGTATGGGCAGTATCACCAGGTTGATCTATTCCAAATCGCAGTTTAATTACACTTCTTTCTCGTTCAGATAAATTGGTACTTTCTATTAATTCCTCTACTTTTTGTTTAAGTTCCTTCATCTCGTAGTCTTTTTCAATTGATACTTTTTCATCAGCAATAAAATACTCAAGTTCTGAATCTTCATCCTCTCCTATAAAAGTATTAATACTAATAGAATCATTTCTAACATTGTAAATTTCTTTAATAAAATCAAGAGATGTTCCTAACTCTTTAGCTATTTCTTCGATAGTCGGTTCTCTACCTAATCTACCTGCTAATTCATCAGCTGCTCTTCTATATTTAACTAATCTTTCATGAAAATGGACAGGTACCCTTATCGTTCTACCATTATTAAAAATACCTCTTGTAATGGATTGTCTAATCCACCATCTAGCATAAGTTGAGAGTTTATACCCTTTATCTGGTTCAAACATATCAACTGCTTTCATTAAACCAAGATTACCATCTTGAATCAAATCTAAGAAAGGTACTCCTCTTCCAATATATTTTTTAGCAATACTAACTACTAATTTCAAGTTTCTTTCAATAAGCTCATCTTTGGCTTTTTTGTCTCCATTTTTCATTTCTCTTGCTAAGTAAAGTTCTTCTTCTGCTGATAATATTGGTTTAGCAATCGACTTTAAATACATCTTTACTGCATCGGATACATAAGGAGAATCATTATTATCTTTTAACAGTTTTTCATAATTTTCATTAATTAACTCTGCATCCTCAACTAAAGAAATATCTTTTTTTAAGCAATAAGCTTCCATAAAAGAGATTAATGTTTCATTATCTGTTACAGAAGAAAAATCAGTATTACGTATCTTTTCAATATTCTTATCTACTAATGGTTTAATTGCTTTTTCTAATTTTTTATTACTTTTAATAATTTCTAAAGCATCATCTTGAGTCAATGAATAACAAATATCTTTGAAAAAATCAGCTATCTTTAAAAACTCCTCAGTATTCTTTTTATTACTACTAGTAAAAGTTATATTTGCACTTGAAAATTCATTAAATATCTTTAATCTCTCATTTTTCATACTAGTAAAAATAAGGCCAATTGACTCATCAATATTTTCTTTTAAATATTTCTCTACTGTAAGATTTTCATCAGTATTATTACTTTTCAAAATATCAGAAGCAGCTTTATCTATTGCAAGATTGAATATATCATCATAACTAGAAAGATAACTATAGCTAGTACCAAGTTCTTCTCTAAATCTAGCAAAAAGTAAAACTAATTCTTCTTTACTAAATTCTCTTAATTGGTTTATTTTCATACTAATCATCTATCTCACTATCCTTTTGTTTTTAATGCTTTCTGTTTATTAGTTGTTATTTTCTTATATAAAGTCATTCCATGATTAATCTTTTCACTTACTGTTTCCGGACTGATTTTTAAGTACTCAGCTAGCTTTTCATCTGAATAATTTTCTTTCGTTATACTACCAAATTTAAAGAGTAATATTACCCCTTCTAAGGGAGTTACTTCTTTAATTATCTTTGAAAAATCAAAGTCTTTTTCTATCTTATCTTTACTTAATTCTTCTTTAATCTTATCTAAAATATATAAAGAAAAGATTCTATCAGTGTTATATTCTTCTAAAGCTTTAATCAAAATAGTCTCAGAATCAATTGTATTTGGTACTATTTTTAGTTTAGCTATTATATTATCAGTTAATGTTTGGTATTTATCTATTAACTTAATTTCTAAATCTATGTCACCTTTTCTAATCTCTTCAGAAAGTTTTTGTTGTACTTTCATTTTAATAAATATCTTTAAAAGAACATCTTTAGATACTCCACTTTCTAAATTATAGTAACTTGTAAATTCTGTCAATAAAGTATTAAAAAAATAACTCGACAAGTAATCAGCATATTCGCTATATTTTATTAAATTAAGAGAAATCAATTTTTCTCTTTCATAATCATTAAAAAGTTCTTTCTCAAAGCTAGTATTTTCTATCTCCATGTTATTTCTCCCTAAGTACTACCGATAGGTTCATTATAGCACGTATTTTTAGGAAATCTAATAAAAATTAACTATTATTACATATTTAATAAACTTTCATCATAAAAGATAATGGTGATTAGATGTCTAATACGATATATGCTTTTACTTTATCTACCCTAGCAGGTCTTTCTACTCTACTTGGGTTTCTACCTATTCTTTTTAATTTAAAAGATGAGAAAAAAATTATTCTCAGTTCGCTTGCTTTTGCAAGTGGGGTGATGATTACTGTATCTTTTATCGATTTAATACCAGAAAGTTATCATTTACTAACTACTACTTTTAAAAACTTTCCCGCCCTTTTAGTTCTGCTAATTTTTTTAGTTATTGGTATTATTTTTTCTATTTTAATTGATAAGTTTCTTCCAAGTACTGATAGTAGTGATATCAAAAATAAGAAATTATTCCATCTAGGTTTTGTTTCGATGCTTGCTATTGTTCTTCATAATATCCCCGAAGGAATTGCAACTTTTCTATCCGCTTCTGCTAATAAGAGTTTAGGTTTATCACTAGCTTTAGCGATTAGTTTTCACAATATTCCAGAAGGTATCAGTACTGCTATTCCCATCTATTTTGCTACTAAAAATAAGAAAAAAGCTTTTCTTTACACTTTTATTTCTGGTTTTTCTGAACCAGTCGGTTCTATCATCGCCTACTTAGTTCTTGCTAAATATATGAATAACTTTTTAATGGGTATTTTACTATCCTTCATCGCTGGTTTAATGATTCATATCGCCACCTTTGAACTTTTAAAAGAATCAATCTCTTATAAAAGATATAAAAGGACTTATCTCTTTTTTATAATCGGTGTCTTTTTTATGTTATTTTCTCTTCTTTTAACTAGATAATTTTAGGAAACTATAGTACAATAAAAATACGGTGATACTGTGAAGAAAGGAATAATAAAATTAATTCATATATACCAAAAAATTCCCACTTTTTGTCACTCTAGTTGTCACTTTTATCCGACTTGTTCTAATTATATGATTGAAGCAATAAACGAGTATGGTACTATTAAAGGAGTGTATCTGGGAATAAAACGAATTTTAAGATGTCATCCAGGAGCAAGTTTTGGTTATGACCCAGTACCAGTAATTAAAAAGAAAGAAGGAGTAACTAATGAAGAAAAATAGACGTTTAATTTTACAAATAATAATTTGCTTTACACTACTTTTGACAGTATGTGGTTGTAGAAGAGATAATATGGAAGATATTTCAATAATAACTACTAATTATCCGAATGAATATATTATATCGAGTTTATATGGAAAGCACGCAACAATCTCTTCGATTTATCCTGATGGTGTGAATACTAGCACTTATAAGTTAACAACTAAAAGAAAAAAAGACTTAGCTAATCAAGACTTATTAATTTATACCGGACTAATTGAAAGAGAAAGAAATCTTGCCGTAGAATTACTTGATTATAATAGCAATTTAAAAATCATTGATAGTTCTTATGTTTTAGAAAACAGTAATAATACTGATGAGTTATGGAACGATCCTTCTTTCATGCTAATGATGTGTCAGAATGTTAGAATTAGTTTAAAAGAATATGTAGAAAATAACTATTTACGTAAAGAAATAGATAAAAATTATGAAACTTTAAAAATAACTGTTTCGGAGTTAGATGCTGATATTAGATTAGCAGTAGAAAATGCTCCTTATAAAACTATTGTAGCAACAAGTTCTGCTTATAAATACTTAGAAAAATATGGTGTTAAAGTTTATTTAGTTAATGATGATACTTCTGATAAAGATTTAAAAGAAGTTGATAATTTAATCAAACAAGGAAAGATTACTAAGATATTTACTTATGAAGAAGATAAAACAACATCAAATGTTCAAAATATTATCAATAAATATCCAAATGTCGTTTCGCTAGTATCATTTAAACATATGAATTTATTAACAGAAGAAGCTAGAAAAAGTAATAGTGATTATGTTACTCTAATGAATCAAAATCTTGATACTTTAAAAGAAGAACTTTATCACGGAACACAAAGCGAGTAACAAAAGGTCATCAAAATCAGACTACTGATGTTGATGACTCTTTAGTTTCATTAAAATATTAAGATATAAATAAGAACAAGTAAGACAAAGGAGAAAAATAATTAAAATAAGTAACAATTGATAAGTACCAGTGAATGTTATATCTAACTTAGATAAGATATTATAACAAGTAAAAATAACTAAATTACTTCCCACTAAATATATTAAAGAGTTAGCACCTATCGATAAAATTAAGTTTGTCTCTTTTAAACAACTAGCTAGATATTTACTTAGTATAAAGTAAGTATAAACAAATAAGTAACCACCAATAATCCAGAAAATAGATGGTGGAAACCTTTCTGGAAGCTGTTTAAAGATATAAATAGAACCAATAAATATTGTAAAACCAAGAAGAGCTATTCCTAAAATAAGCTTATCAAGGACTTTATCTTTCTTAGCTAAATACTCCCCTGCTAAAAAGTAACTACTATACTGAATAATAGGAAAACAAGCAAAAGCAGTAGTTCCTATAAAAACACCAAGAAGCGGAATTTTAATATTACTATAATCAAAGAAAGTAAAGATGAAAGATAGTAAAGCCAATACTAAATAATGAATACTAGTCATTTTCTTAAAAATCTTACTAAAAATATAAATGAGAGGATAGATAAAAGCAAAGCTCAGTAAAAATTCTGAATACTTTGGTATCTTTTGGAAACATAAAATTCTAACTAAAATTCTTAAATTAAATGTTCCATCTACAAGAACTGTATAAGCAAGACCAGATATATAATAAGCAATAATTGTTATTACAAATCTTTTTAGCAAGTGTTTTGCAAGTTTAACATTACTCTTAGCAATATAAGCTTTATAACAAACATAACCAAAGGTAAACATAAAACCAGAGAAAACAACTAAATTAGTATAGATGCCAAGAAGAGACATTTGGCCTTTTCTTGAAAAGAAAAACGTTATATGAGCAATTATCATCTGTACAACTAAAATACTCTTCATTAAATCAATTGATTTATCTCTTTGTTTCATCTTATCATTCCTAACTACCCATAATATGATTATAGCAAATTTTCTATTTATTGTAATTAAGAAAAAATAAGTAATTTACTATTAAAAAAGACTAAGCTTTCTAACTTAATCTTTATTTTCTATTTCATTTTTTAATAACTTAACAAACTCATCAATATTAACAGTTGTAGTGTCCTTCTCACCATGTAAACGATAACTAACTGTTCTATCTAATTTCTCATTATCTCCTAAAATTAAAGTGTAATTAATTTTTCTTGTTTGTGCTTCTCTTAGACGGTAACCAAGTTTTTCATTACGACTATCTAATTCTACTCTAATTCCTTCACTAAGCAATCTCTCATAGACATTCTTAGCATATTCTAAATGATGTTCACTAGATACAGGAATAACTTCTACTCCGATAGGTGCTAACCATAAAGGTAAATTACCCTTCGTTTCTTCAAGAAGAAAAGCAATAAATCTATCAAGTGAACCAAGTACTGCTCTATGAATAACTACTGGTGTTTCTTTTTCACCATTTTCAGCTATATAAGTTAGATTAAATCTTCTTGGTAATAAAAAGTCTAATTGAATAGTTGATAGTGCTACTTCATTACCTACAGCTGGTTTAATTAAAATATCAAGCTTAGGTCCATAGAAAGCTGCTTCACCTTCTGCTTCGATAAAATCAACTTTTAAATCTGTTAATACTTTTCTTAATGCTGTTTCAGCACTATTCCACATTTCATCATCATCAAAATATTTTTCTTTATCATTTTTATCTCTTAGTGATAATCTAAATTTAGTATCAGTAATATGGAAGTCTTTATAAACTTCTAAAATTAAGTTTAATACGCCTTTAAATTCCTCTTCAATTTGTTTTTTAGTACAAAAGATATGTGAATCATTTTGAGTAAATGATCTTGCTCTTTCAATACCTTTAACTGCTCCTGCTGCTTCATATCTAAAGTCATTAGCTATTTCTGCTATTCTAATTGGTAAATCACGATAAGAGTGAAGTCTATTACCATAGATAACCATGTGATGAGGACAGTTCATTGGTCTTAGTACATAGGCTTCTTCATCTAACTCCATAGCAGGGAACATATCATCTTTATAATGATCCCAGTGTCCTGATGTTTTATATAATTCTACACTACCTAAGTCAGGTGTATGAACATGTTGATAACCATGACTTACTTCTTTTTCTGTTATATAGTTTTGAATAGTACGCCATAAGGTATAACCATTTGGTAACCATAAAGGAAGTCCTCTTCCAACAAGATCAGACATCATAAAGATTCCTAAATCTTTTCCTAGTTTTCGGTGGTCTCTTTCTTTAGCCTCTTCTAACATTTGTAAGTGTTCTGCTAAATCTTCTTCATTTTGATAACATACACCATAGATTCTTTGAAGCATTTTATTTTTAGAATCTCCTTTGTAATAAGCTCCACTACATTTTAACAGTTTAAAGTTTCTTAATTCTTTAGTACTTTCAACATGTGGTCCACGACAAAGGTCTGTAAATTCTCCTTGGGTATAACAAGTAATTACTTCACCATCTGCAAACTCATTAATAAGATCAATTTTATAAGGGTCATCTTTAAACATTTCTAAAGCTTCTTCTTTTGTTAATTCATGTCTTACAATTCTTTTATTACCTTTAGCAATTTTTTTCATTTCTTTTTCAATTTTAGGTAAGTCTTCATCAGTTAAAGTCTTTCCATTTAAATCAATATCATAGTAAAAACCATCACTAATAACTGGTCCTACCCAAAACTTAGCATCTGGATATAATTTCTTTACTGCTTCTGCAAGCAAATGTGCACAACTATGGTTAAGTGGCATTAATACTTTATCTTCTTTAATATTTTTCATCTTAATTCTCCTATTTCTTTATTAATATTTTTTCTTTCTCTACTAAATCAAATACTATTTGATTTTTATTACTAGACTTATCTTTTATTTCTACATCTACCCTATCCCCTATATGATATAATTTATCTATTTTTTTATCATATAGTGTACCAGCAGTAGTATTTATTTGATATCTACTAGATTTATTAATAATACCAGGTATCAAATTATCTGTTTTTAAATAAGCCATATCTTCTCTTAAAAAATTCAAGTTAGCAGGAAGTACCATTCCGTTAAATTCCTTACTATATTTCTTTAGTAAATAGAAATTAACTTCATTTTCTACTTGTTCTTGTTCTTCTTGCATAACTGACAAATGTTCAGTTATAGAGGATAAGTTTTTCTTAATTTCATCTAATGAAACATCATGTCCATTATATCTTAAAACTTCATTTAAGAAAAGATGATTTAATAAATCACTACTTCTTCTAATTGGTGAAGTAAAAGTGGCATATCTTGGCATAACTAACCCATAATGTCCTATATTTTGTTCACTATAGTATGCTCTTTGAAAGTTTTTAATAAATATTTCCGAAAGAATTTTAATTTCTTCTTCCGTCTTTCCTTTAGTAACTGTCAAGAAAAATTGTTGCATTTTAATTGGATCATCTATATTAGGAATATGTCTTATTCTCTTATCTATTTTATGAAGGTCTGATTCTAAGTTCTTTTTTTTAGTAATGCTTGGTCCTTCATGATTTCTATAAACAAAAGGTATACCTAAATAATAGGCAAAGTCTGCTACTGTCTGATTTGCTAATAACATAAAGTTTTCGATTATCAAAGTAGCTGGTCCTCTTGCTCTTTCAGAAATTGATAAGGGGTTTCCTAAGTCATCTATATCAAAGTTAATATCTACATCTTCTAATCCTAACATTCCTTTTTCTAATCTTTTATTTTGTAAAAGGTTAGCTAAACAATACATATTAGTTAATGTTTCATAATGTGGTAGATAAGCAAATGGTTTATCTTTACCTAATAATAAATCATCAACTTTTTGATAACTCATCTTTAAATCACTTCTAATAATGCTAGGAAATAATTCAAAATCTTTACTATTACCCATATTGTCTAGAACAACTTTTAAGGTAAGGGCATATTTATCTTCATTAGGGTTTAGCGAACAAACACAATTCGATAAAATTGATGGTAACATTGGTGAAACTTGATTAGCAGGATATACTGAGGTTGTTTTATTAAGAGCTTCTTCAAATAATTGCATTTCTGGTCTAACATAAAATGATACATCAGCAATAGATACGTATAGGGTGAAACCATTCTTTTCTTTTACTAATGATATAGCATCATCTAAATCTTTAGCATGATATGAATCGATTGTAAATGTTTCCAACTTTCGCAAGTCTCGTCTTTGATAATTATCAGTTTTAAGAATCGCTTTAGAAGCTTCATGCAGTGCCTTAGAGGAAAAAATATCACTAAATCCATGTTCTAATAATGATGATGTTATCACTTTTTCCATCTTAGATTGACCTTTAATTTCTTTTTCTATATTGATACTATACTTATCTTTATTTTTACTTAAACTTGCTAATACTCTTTTACCTATTAAATCATCATCTTTTGGTTTTTCTTCTATTTCAAAGTATTCAGTACCAACTGGCATCCAACATTTTACACCATTTTTTAAACTACATTCAAATACATGTTTATCATGTTTTCTTTTAATAATATCTTTTACTTCTATTTCTTTAGTATTATTATTTACTAAGATAGTAACAGTATCAAAAGGATAAGCACTAGCTGTTTTAGAAGGTGTTACATAATATTTATGATTATCTTTTTTTAAAAATAATCTATTACTCTCATAATCCCTTTCAAGTACTCCTTTTATTAAGGTTGAAGAAGAGTTATTTTCTTCTTCTTTAACAATTCGGACAATATCTCCTTCATGATATTTATTATGTTTACTGTTTTCTTTTTCTTTCTTTTTTACATATACAGTATCACCAGTTGCTACTTTTTCTAAGAATTTATCTGAAAGATGAACTCTCATACCATTTCCTATATCTACATAAATTCTTCCTTTATTTGATTGTTTTACTACACCATGTTGTAAATAGAAGTCCTCTGCTACAGGAAGATACTTATTATCAGCAGTATAAATAAGATTACCTTCTTTTTCTAGTTCGTATAAGTTCTTTACTAATACGTTTTTTTCTTCTGCTGTTAATTTTAGTGTTTTTGCTAATTCATTAATACTAACAGATTGTTTATTCTTTTTGAAATACTCTTTTAGTTTTTCCTTTATCATATTATTACCCCCACTAAAGAAAGCACTCCTATGACTAATCATAGGAGTGCTCAAAAAACACGGTACCATCCACTATTTTACTTTATTTAGAATAACGGTCACCCCGGAATTACTTTTCATAATTCTACTCATAAGGGTAGTAACAAAATATCTCTTCTTCATTTACACCAACCATGAAGTCTCTAGTTAAGATTAATATTTTACCATATCCCCTATTCAAACGTATTAAAATAATAGTAGGCATAAGGAGGAAAAAGTGATCGGAGTAACTTTTTCCTCTTTACACCTACTATAAAAATCAAATATAGAGAAGTTTCAAGAACAAAGATAAGTAATAATTTATGGTTACCGCATCGTTTTAAGATAATCAAAATTTTATCTCAATCTTATAGTAACTCCTCAAATAAATGATAGCATAATTTGTCGAAGATTGTCAAATGTTTTCAAAAATAAATTTTTCGATTTTTTGTTGTAACTGTTTCCTATTAAGCTCAAATTGTTTTTTTCTATGTCCATTAGCACCAGATGGATGAGGAAAGCCAAGTAAACATTGCTCTTCTGTTATAATTTTTTCATCTATTAATCCTTTCAATATTTCCTCAACACTCTTTCCTAATGGAATGATTAAAGCATCACTTAACATTTCAATTTCTTTATAAAAATATTTTTTTCATATATCTCATTATCTAATATTTTTGGATTAGAACCTGTATAATTCTTATCATTAATAAAAACTGGATATGGTATAACAGAAGTCGTATGTAACAATTCATCGTGACTATTAAATAACTCTTTACAAGACTTTAGATGTATTTTTTTATTTAATTCTAATTCATCTAACATTTCTATTAAATTTTTACGCATACTACCTGCAAAACGAGATTTTTTTACAATTAGTTTTTATTTCTTCGCTATTCAAATTAGCAAGTAATACTTTATGAGCTGTTTCATAAGCAATAGATTTCTGTGTCTAACCAGAAGTTATTCCAACAATAAATATCTTAGCATTCAAATTAATAATTTCATTGTGAGTAGCATAATATATCTTCATTCTATCAGAACTATATAATAAAAAATCTTTGGTTAAAATATCTTTCTTAGTAAAACTTTTCATCTTTTTAATTTTTGAAGAGTATTCATCAAACTTTATATCCCCTACTTCTCATTATAATTTTCATTTTAAAACTGTATTAACAAGATTTAACTTGTAAAACTTAACTTTGAGTAGTTTTTATTCCACATAACTTTTTCACGCAATTATTTAACTCACTACCAGAGGAAAAATCAGCTTTCATATAAAAATCCACTATATTTTTTTCTTTAATAGATTGCATATCTTTACTATATGAATCTAAATATACAAAAATAGAAGTACCACCATGTTCTTTAATATATTTCATTGCATAATAATCAGTAAGACCGTCACCTATATATATAATATTAGAACAATCTTCATCAGTAATTTTATTTTTCTTTAATATTTCTTTTAAAGCAATCACTTTATTTTTATCGCTCATTATAAATTCAAAATCAACAGCTTCTAAATTATCATCATAAATAAAAGTAGTTGCATATATTTCTTTAAAATACTTAGCAATAGAAACTTTTTCTAAAAAGACTTTCACACCTGAACTAAGCAGATAATTGACAACATTATTTTCAGATAACATTTTAAAAAAATCAGATACTCCTCTATTGTAAACAACATTGTCATAACCAAAAGAAAAATTTTCAGCACTTAATTTAAAACCAGCTTCTTTCACAATTTCAAAATAAGTTTCATATATAGCAGTATATAAATCAATATTTTTATCTTTCGCCCTTTTTTGTGATAATTCTAGAAATTTCGGATTATGTGCACCATTTTTTAAACCGCTCTTTTCTAAAATCTCTAATTTAGGCAAAGAATATGGTGTTAATGTTCCATCAAAATCATAAATAATAATATTTGACATTTTTTCAACTCCTCATGATATATTTTATATTGATAAAATCATTATACTATTATTAAATTAAAAAACTCAACTCTATAATTAAAATGATGGAGTAAAAATTTATCAGAATAAACAAATAGACTTGGTATCATGATATTCTGATCAAATGTAGATTTACACTTTTTAGTATTATTGCAAGTATCGATTCTATCCCTTAAAAAGATATTATAGACAAGTCTAGCAGAACCGATAGTTTTATTTATTAAAATCTTTTGCTCTACATTTGGATAAAGTCTAAAAAGATACCCTTTAAGTACTTTCATATGACCACCTCAATTCATTAGAATGTAGTGTATCATACAAAACAAATGTTTGCAATGAGTATTTAAAACTTTTTATAAATTTCCTATTGTATGAAAAAAACCAGCATTACCTTGGTAAGCTAGTTATAATTTTCTTATTTTCTTAACTTCTTTTTTATTACTGATACTGCTATAAATATCAAATAAACGGAAACAACTGTATAAAGGATTAGTTTTTGTTTACGCATTTTGGCCTTATCAGCTTCTGTTAATTCATAGTTAATATTATTTGATGGTGTTTGATTATTTTGATAATTGTCATCAAAGATAGTACTATTAGAATTGCTATTATTATTGCCACTATTATTACCGGGATTACTCCAGTTATATCTGTTATTACTACTATTGTTATTAGAGTTTGAACTGTTAGAATTATTGCTATTTCCTTTATTAGAGTTAGCATTATTTCCATTATTAGTAGTACTGTTATTGTTGTTACTACTATTATTTTGACCAGAGTTATTATTTGTTGTGTTACCAGATATACTACTAGAATCATCTACTCGTTCTTGATTGTCATCTGTGTCATCATAGTTAGTGTTATCATAATTGCTATTAGCATCAGATGGATTGTCAGCTAAATCAGTTTGATTGGTTGTCATCTCATCATATGGATCAAAATCATCTTCATCATCATCAGGAACATCATAATTATATGTTATCGCTTCTATTTGTTTTGGTCTATAAAGTGATGTCATATAAATAGAAGCAGTTAAAACACAAACGATTAATATTGAACAAGCTATAACTGTACCTTTAAGTGCCTTCATATATAACTCCTTTCTAGTTATATTCAACGCTTAAGTTAGATCTCGCATAATTAATAACAATTGTTTTTCCATCTGGTCCTGAATTACCACCAGTATAATACATTGGTCTTCCTAATGTTTTTGATACATATAACATTCCTAATATTGATCTATTAGTAAACTTGCTTTTGGCTGCTGTTACCACAACGATGGTATTTGAACCAATTGAATTTTTCAAACTATTTCTAATTACTGTACTTGTTAGGCCTTTTCTCTTATTGGTAGCATATACTCCGTGATGAGGCATTTTAAAGACATCTACTTTTCCTGCTGATTTTGTTATTCCTTGCAATAATGGATAATTTAAGTCTCCTGTTAACAAAGTAGTATGTATTACACCGTTTACGTTACTTGTTACTTTAGCAACAACACTGTTTACGTTTCCGTCAGCATTACGACAATAGTCATTTAAACAATTTCCACTATCAAAACCATTATAGTCCATCTTACTACTTTTTAATTGTTGTTTAGTATTGTATAACCTTATTGTGTAGTTACCAAAATCTAATGTTCTTAAACCACCGCTTGATTTTCTAGCATCATCAGCACCAGATAAATAATAAATGTTAAAGTTAGAACTATCGCTTTCGTGTCTTTGTTTCATTAGAGTAATTACATTATTATATCTTGTTTGGTTGTTAATAACATATTCTTTATTTTTTTGACTATTATAAATAGCATAATTTTCCTGTTTGCTACCGCCCATATATTTGGTCATTATATCATTCTTATAATACTTATTGATATAAAGAGTTTTTACTATGATATTATCTTTTTGTAATAGATAAGTTAAGGCTCCAATATGATCTGTATGATTATGAGTTATTAAAACAAATTCTAATTTTAGTACTCCATTAGTAGCAAATTGCATTAAATAACTATATAAACTGTTTCTAGTAGCAGAGTAACCGGCATCTATTAAGGCATATTTGCCATTACTTTCTAATAAGATGGCATCACTTGCTTTGAATTCTCCAGTATCGGGACGATGTAGAGATATAAAGTGAATTTTTGTTTCTGTTGTACTAGCATTACTTGAGTAGCTATCATCTACACTAACATAAAATTCAATTGTTCCTCCAGTATAATCTAATGTAATTGTAGTACTACCAACTGCTAGAGCAGTAACATTTCCTTCGTTATCTACAGTTGCTATTTCTTGATTAGCACTAGTGAAGTTTACTTTTGTTAGTTTTTCTGCTAAGAAGTCATAGCTAATTTTGGTTGTTTGACCAATGCTTAAGTTTATATATTGATAGTTTTTTATTGGGTCATCATCATCAGTTTCGATTTGATCTGCTATTGTTTCTTGAAAATCATTCTTTTCTTCTTTATTTTTGGTTTGTAAATAAACGCATCCTATCACAGATACGATTAAAATTACAATTGAAAGTATTACTATTTTTAATTCTTTTTTCATTTTTATCACCCTATCCTTTTTAATTATATTCAACATTTAAATTTGTTTTAGCAAAGTCAATAACAATTGTCTTACCATCTGTACCATTGTTTCCACCTGTGTAGTAAGGTGTTTTCCCCAAGGTTTTAGTTGTGTATAGCATTCCCATTGTTGTTCTTTGTGAAAAGGTACTTGCTTTATTAGTGACTACTACTATTGTTTTTGAACCAATTGAATTTTTTAAAGAATTTCTAATATTTGTCTTAGTTGTTCCTCTTACTTTATTAACTGTTAAATATCCATGATGTGGCATTTTAAAAACAGCTACCTTGCCAGCGGCTTTAGTTACTCCTAACAGTAATGAATAATTCAAATCTCCTGTTAGTAGAGCAGTATGGTTTATGCCATTAACATTACTTGTTACTTTTGCTACTACGGTATTTACATTTCCATCAGCATTTCGGCAATACTCATTCAAACAATTTCCACTATCAAAGCCATTATAATCAATTTTACTACTTTTTAATTGTTGTCTAGTATTATAAAGTTTTATATCGTAATTACCAAGTTTAAAGTTTTTAAGTCCACCATCTGACCTTCTAACATCGTCTTTAGCTGTTAAATAGTGAATATTGAAGTTAGTCGTATCATTTTGATGACGTTGTTTCATTAATGAAATTACAGCATTGTATCTTTGTTGATTTTGCGTGACATACTTTTTATTATTTTCACTAGTATAGGTCTTATAGTTTGTTTGTTTATCAGAACTCAATAATTTAGCAGAAATATCATTTTTGTAGTATTTATTGATGTAAAGAGTTCCAACCTTTATATTATTTTGTTCTAATAGATAAGATAGACCTCCAATATGGTCAGAATGATTATGTGTTATTAAAACAAAATCTAGTTTCAATATTCCGTTTGTATCAAATTGCATTAGATAGTTATATAAACTAGCTCTTGTACTAGCAAATCCTGTATCGACTAGTCCATATTTACCATTACTTTCTAATAAAATTGCATCGCAACCTTTAAATGTTCCTTCTGGACGGTGAAGTGATATAAAGTGTATTTTGGTGTTATTAGTGCTTAATAACTATCATTAACGGTAATATAAAATTCTAATTTTCCTCCGGTATATTCTAAAGTTATTGTTGTAGTACCTGGTGAAATTCCGGTAATTTTGCCTTCATCATCTACTGAAGCAATGGAACTGTTTTGACTTGTAAATTTAACTTCACTTAGTGTATTAGCTAAAAAATCATATTGAAGTTTAGATGTCTGGCCTACTATTAAGTTAACCAATTGGTAATTGCTTATTTCTTCATTGTCTTCTTCATCATCTATGTCTTTGTCTTCTACTAATTCTTTTTGCTCTGCCAATGCTCTATTCTTGCTTTTTTTGATGTATAACTAACTACCATCCAATATTACCAACACTAAAAGTATTATTAATAGCCATCTTAATTTTTTATTCATTTTCTCTCACCTTCTATTTCAATGAATACTTGATACTATATTTGTCTAATATTTTTACAATTTCTAACGATTCTTTACTAGCACTCTTACCATTCAAAAAATAGTCATGAAAAGCTTCAGCAATAGTTTCATTATATAAGACATTTCCTAGTCCGTCTTTTTTATTAGCATATAATGAGATAGCTTCCCGAAATTCATCTTCACTTTCACTGTCTTTGAAGGTTTTATATGCTTCATTAAATAACATCTTGCTAAAGTTATCATTTTTATAATTATTAAGTGCTTTGCTATAGTTTTCATAATTTTCTTTTGTTAAGAAAACTGGGTTTACACTTTCATAATATTTTAGTGTTAAGACATAAGTTATTACATGAGCATATTCGTGAACTAAAAGGTTAGCTAACGTCGTATTTGAAGAAAAATTTCTTTCCTTGATTTCTTGGTTAATAACACTTTTAGCATAATCTTCATTTAGATAGTATCTTGAATTTAGTAAAATTTGACTTTTTATCACCATTGGAAAAGTATCTTTTTTTGAGCTTGTTACGAAAATATAATTTGGTTTAAAAGAAGTTATGTGTGAAGTATTACTATCATTATTTAAGGTTAAGTTTGTTACATATCCTTTTATGCCACTATATTCTTTATAAATTCTACTTATGATGTTATAAATTTCCAGTGCTGTCTCTGGTGCCATTTCACAAAGGTTCACTCCATATATTTGTGTTTCTTCTTGAATTTGTTTGTCTATCATTTGAATCGTGGTGCTACAATTTTTTTCTTGAATTGTTGAATCGTGTTTGATTAAATTTATAGCTTCGGTGCTATCCGATACATCTTTATCAACATATCTTTGCATACAAGAAACAGATGTTGTTGTGGAAGGCAATTGATCTGCTTTTAGTTTTTGATATGTTTTGTAAGTTACTAGTAATAACATGTAAATTAAAAGTATTAGTATTAATTTAATTTTCAATGTTTTTTTCATATTACTTTCCTATCTTCATTACCTCCTTATTATCATTATAACAGATTATTTTGATAAAACATATAGATTTTTTATGAGGATTAAACGCTTCTTTACGTACTTTTTTGACTTTTTTTCATATGATAAATTAGGTGATTATTATGTACATTACTTATAAAGGTGTTAAGCTTTATTATGAGAAGTTTGGTAATCAGAAGGAAACAGTCATTATCTTGCCTGGATGGGGCAAAACGAAAGATACTTTTAAGGGAATGATTAATTCTTTAAGAAATAGTTACACGGTATATTTAGTTGATTATCCTGGCTTTGGAAAGACACCGTTTCCTAAGAAAGTTTTGACTATGCACGATTATGTTGGACTTATTATTACGTTATTAGATAAAGAGCAGATTACTAATCCTTATATCATTGCCCATTCTTTTGGTGGAAGGATAGCTATTTTACTAACTGGTTTGTACAATATAAAAATTAAAAGGCTACTTTTGATTGATAGTGCTGGTATAAAACCCAGAATAACTTTTGGAAAATGGTTGCGCTTAAAAAGTTATAAATTACTACAATGGCTAGCAAGAATTGTTCCAAAGAAATACCGAGTAAGATATAAAAAAAGGATTTTTAAATTGTTTGCTTCTAGTGACTATTCGGCATTAAATGCTTTAGAAAGAGAGACTTTTAAAAATATCGTTAATTTAGATTTAACTGATTATTTAGAAAATATTAAAACAGAAACATTAATTCTTTGGGGTGATAAAGATACTGCTACGCCCTTAAGTGATGGTGTTTTAATGAAGAAAAAAATAAGAGATAGTGAGCTTATTGTTTTTAAAAATTCTACTCATTACTCTTATTTAGAAAATTTAGATATTGTTTTAAGAATTATTTATATATTTTTTAAAGATTAATTTTTATCTTTCGTTAAAAGAGCAAGGAAAGCTTCTTGAGGGACTTCGACAGAACCTAGTCGTTTCATCTTTTTCTTTCCTTCTTTTTGTTTTTCTAGAAGTTTTTTCTTTCTAGTGATATCTCCACCATAACATTTAGCAAGGACATTTTTTCTTAAGGCTTTTATATCTGTTCTTGCAATTATTTTTCCACCAACACTAGCTTGAACTGGTACTTCAAATAATTGTCTTGGAATAACTTCTTTTAATCTTTCAACTAGTTCTCTTCCTTTTTTATCAGCAAAACTTCTATGTACAATCATACTTAAAGCATCAACTGTTTCACCATTTAATAATACATCTAGTTTTACTAAATCACTTACTCTATCACCAATAAATTCGTAATCAAATGAAGCGTACCCCTTAGTGATTGATTTTAATCTATCAAAGAAGTCATAAATTATTTCTGATAATGGAAAATCATAAATTATTACTACTCTTTGGTCAGTTATGTAATCAATCGTCTCCATTATTCCTCTTTTTTCATTTGATAATTCAATAATAGGACCAATATAATCTTTTGGGGTGTAGATATGGGCTTTTACATATGGCTCTTTTATTTCTTTAATCTTGCTTTTATCAGGCATTTGAAATGGTGATTCTACAGTTAAGTTTGTAGCATCTTGACATAGTACCTGATATTTTACCGAAGGGGCGGTCGCGATTAGAGATATAGAAAATTCTCTTTCAAGACGTTCTTTAGTGACATCCATATGTAATAAACCTAAAAAGCCACAGCGAAACCCAAATCCTAGAGCTAGAGATGTTTCGGGTTCGAAGGTTAAGGCAGCATCATTTAGTTTCAGTTTAGCTAGAGCACTTCTTAAGAACTCAAATTCACTTGTTTCTATTGGGTAAAGTCCACAGTATACCATACTTTTCATTGGTTGATAACCTGGTAATGGTTCTATTTCATTCTTGGTTTTAGTAGTTGTTAAGGTATCACCGACATGAATGTCATTGATACTTTTTATAGAAGCGTAGACATATCCAACTTCACCGGTTTTTAAGACTTGTTTTTCCTTTTCCTTAGGAGTATTGATGAATAAAGATAATACTTCATAGGAAGAATCTGTTTGTAACATTGAAATCATATCTCCTACTTTTAATTCACCATCAAAGACACGAACTGCCATTAAAACACCGCGATAAGAATCATAAATACTATCAAATATTAAAGCCCTTAAGGGTTTTGTTTCTTCTCCTTTAGGACAAGGAAGTTTAGTAACGATTTGTTCAAGAAGTAATGGTACTCCCTGACCTGTTTTTGCACTTATTTTTAAGATGTCTTTTTTGTCAAAGCCAAGGCTTTCTAACTCTCCTTCAACCTTTTCAATTTCAGCATTTGGTAAATCTATTTTATTAATTACTGGAATGATTGCAAGATTATGGTCAAGTGCTAAGTAAAGATTAGCTAGTGTTTGTGCTTCTATGCCTTCGTGTGCATCCACTACTAATAATGCTCCTTCACAAGAAGCTAGACTTCTACTTACTTCATAAGAGAAATCGACATGACCTGGAGTATCTATTAAATTTAACTGATAGTCTTCTCCTTGATAGTTATAGTTTAGAGTAACCGTATTTAATTTAATAGTAATACCACGTTCTCTTTCAATGTCCATTGAATCAAGAATTTGGTCTTTCATTTGTCTTTGATCAAGAGCTCCAGTTAATTCAATTAATCTATCTGCTAAAGTACTTTTACCATGATCTATATGTGCTATAATAGAAAAATTACGTATGTTTTTTTGTTTCATTAGAAATCACCACAGTTAAAGTATACCTTAATTCGTATAAGAAAACAACTTTTGAAATGCTTGTAGCGCTTCTTTTTCAAAATTTTTTTAACATTTTCTAAGATAGTTTACTGTTTTTATTTATCGGAATCTTTAAGAATTAACTGCTTCTTCCATTAGTTTAAATAAACCATCCATTGTTTTATTGAAAACAAAACTGATTCCTTTAGATATGTCTAAACCTAGATTAGAAAGCTTATTTTTATAAGATTTCTTCTTTTTGGCTAAGTAGTCACTAGTACTAACATCTTTTCCTGCTTTTATATCTTTTTCATAGTTAGATAACTCTTCACTTGTTAAAAGACTTTTCTTATTCTGTCTATATTCGTTATAACCGGTTAGTTGCATTCCATAAAGAATCATGAACAGGAAGAATAAAATTAAAATAACTAATCTTGCAATGCCACTTTTAGTCACTTTTTATCACCTCATCAAGCACTTCTCCAAGAACTATTAGGCTTCTATAAACTTCCTCTATCGTATTTTCATTACCTCCTAATTCTATCAGTATTACTCTATTAGAAAAGTCTTGATTATATACGCCATTTACAAGTGGTCCCTCTTTTTTGTATATACCTTTACTAAGTCCTGGTATCTTTTCATTTAATAAATTACTTATTTTAGTAGTGAAGTCTAAGTTTTCTTGATAATTGGTATTTTCAAGACCTATTAAAAATAGTATCTTGGCATAACTTTTATTATCTACTGTTAAGGTTGTTTTATCATGTGTTAGTGAATCGCGATGTAAATCAATATAGTACTTTAGTGTTGGATTGTTTTTTTTAGCTGTTTCCATCATACTTCTGGTAACTTTATAGCTTCCTGCATAATTTAGTCCTAATGATGTTCTTAATTTACTAACGCTTTCTTCCTCTACTAAAACTTTATAACCTTTTTTGGTTAATTGTTCTTCTAAGATATAGCTAGACATCATAACACTAGGATTCACGCTATATTCTAAGTAACTAGTTGGCTTATAATCTTCAGTTTGATGCGTATTATATATATAAATAGTTGGATTTTTTTTACTCTGGTCTTTATTCTTAAAAGTTGTTTCTGTTTGTCTTACCTGAACAATATTGTTATTGGTTAATCCTTTATAATCTCTATTAAGAAAAGTTAATGGACTTGATAAATCGACGTTTATAATGTTCATCATTAATTTATGAAAATAACTAAACCCTTTTCGATTATCTTCTAAGTATATATTTTGATTTTCTAGTAAGTAGGTTAAAAATTCATCAGATTGATTCTCAATGGAAATACTAGCTAATAATCTAATAGTAAAAAAGCAAGAAAAGAGAAATACTATAATGAATATTGTTTTCTTAATAATGTGTCTTTTCTTTTTCTTGTTCTTAAGATTCATTCTCTTTCCCATATTCCACCTCTTTTTAGGTAATATACCAAAAAAAGTGAAGAATATTTGTCGATAATTAAGGAAGGAGTAAACTATTATTTAAAGAATCAGCTAATAATGTTGATATTTTTTTAACTACAAAGTCTATTTCTTTAGAACTAACTATATAGTTATATCCTAAAGGTAGCAATACTTCACGCATTAAGTCTTTACTAGCTGCACTATCTAATCCTCCCACTATTCCTAGAAGATTTTCTTTTTCGGCTTTAGTAAAGTTATTCTTATGTTCTTTGTAATCTCTACTAATAGTAGGAACAAACTTTAGTGACTTTTTATCTTTATTGTCTATTTCGTAGCTGAGATGGTTAAACAAATACTCTATCGAATTACTAACTATCGTTGAAGCTTCTACTACTGTTGGAATACCAATAGCAATGACTGGAATATTTAAGGTTTCAAAAGATAATTCTTTTCTATTATTACCAATGCCACTGCCAGGATGAATACCTGTATCTGTTATCTGAATTGTTTTATTTAATCTATCGATTGAAGAGGCACAAAGAGAATCAATGACAATAATAAAATCTGGTTTTATATTATCAATTATCCCCATTACTGCATCATAAGTCTCTATGCCAGTTGTTCCCATTACTCCAGGTGTAAAAGTTGCAATAGACCGATATTTATCTAAAACGTCAAAACCTAATGTAAATAAATGTCTTGTCACTTTTATATCATCTAAAGTTAAAGGGCCGATAGCATCAGGAGTAGATAGTCTATTTCCTAGTCCAATTATTAAACAGTTTTTTAGATTAGTTAATTTTTTTAAGTTAAAAAATTCCTTTAGCTCACTGATTAGAACTTTATTTAGTTTTTGATAATTGTCTTCATCAGTTATGTCTTCAAAATAAACTGTTTTATAGATACCTGACTTTTTATTAATAGTCAAGGAAGACTCCTTATCTAGAAAAATAGACTCTACCTTGATATTATCTACTGATTTGATTTCTCTTTTGTAATCTTTTAGTTCTTTGTCTAAAATTTCTGATAGTAAGTCTGTTCTTACTTGATAAGAAGACAAATCTAGTTCATGTTTCATTAGTAATCACCATTAATAAGTATTTACTAGTTTTTGAAATCTATACAAAACAGAACAAATCTTTGATAATTTTCTGCTTCTTCGAAACGTTTTGTTTCTCCACAGACGAATTTCGGATGGGCGACACCCTACTATATTTAATTATTTATTAGCTTGTTTAACTAGTAACAGTTAAGCTAAACTCCTCATATATTCTTTTAATCCTTCAAACATTATATTAATACTGGCAT
>JAQXHT010000045.1 GCA_029007415.1 bacterium | reverse complement strand
CATTTTTATCACTCTTTTCTAAATTAAAATCAAGTAGCTCATTACAAACTTTTTCATATATATCTTGTTCATTTTTAATAGTATCAATTAAAAACATTTTATCATTTTTATATTCTTTTAAGCCTCGCATATAAAATGGTTTATCCTTATCTAAAATAATAAAAGGCATTATATTATTCTTTAAACATAATCATTCTACCAACACGGCCATTACCATCACCGAAAGGATAGATTCTTTCAAATCTAACATGAAACTCTTTAATTTAACTAAATCCATTTTAAACACCTTATCCATAATAAGATTATATAATAAAAGCCGAGTTAATTAACACTCGACTGAAATACTAATTGGTAGCGAGAGGGGGATTCGAACCCTCGACCTTTCGGGTATGAACCGAGTGCTCTAGCCAACTGAGCTACCTCGCCAAATCAAGAACAATTTAATATTATCATAGTTTTAAACGTTTGACAACCTTTTTTTGAAAAATTTTAGTTATATGATAAAATCTTGATTTTTTCTTCACTTAATTTATAATTATCATCTAATGATTTATGAATATCTACTAGCTCTTCTTTTCTAGTTTTTAACATATCAGTTACATTTTCTAAATCCCTAAATAGTTCTTTAAAAGGATTAGTATCTAAATAATCTTTATACTTACTCTTTAATTCTTTCTCCATCTTAGTAATAGTATCAAAATTAGTATCTATCTTCTTAATAAAAGAATCAATATCATCTATTCCTTTTAGTATTTCCTTCTGGAAGTCCTCACAAATAGATTGATAATTAGTATTATCACTATAAGTATTTTCTAATACTTTAGATATTAAATAACTCTCTACTAAAATAAATGATAAAGAAGCTTTCTTAGGAGTCTTACGATATAGTTCCATTGCTAACATGAGATAAAATAGTTTCTTAGCTGTATTATTTTTCTTCTTAGAACTATTAACTTTATCTAACTTATCTTTCATATCTTTACTAAAAGAATTAAATAAATCACTTTCTCTTTTTATCTCATCATTTAATTCATAGAAAAGTTTTATTTCTTTTTCCTTTTCTTCTTTAGTATCATCTACTTCTTTTAATTCTTTCTCTTTTTCCTCTAGTTTCTTAATTATATCATCTGATAAATCAATTACATTCTTTGTCGATTTATATTCTTGTTCTTTTATCTTTTTTTCCTTCATTTTATCACAACCATAAGTGATATTATACTGATATTTTAAAGAAATAGCAACCAGTTGATGAATAAATAAAGCTTAGTAAAAAGATATTGTTCTATTGGTATAGAAATAATGAAAGGTGGATTATTCTTAGTTATTTTCTTACTAACTATTTTAGCAAAGTTTGTTAAGTCCTTCTTCTCTAATAAATTAAAAAGTATATCTTGATATTTTGTCATCTTTAAAGCTTTATCTTTATAAATAAAATCAGATTTATCTTTGTTATCAATCATTACTTGATTAAACCCTGTATAATAAGCACCTGGTAAAATAGTAGTAATACTAACATCTAAGCCTTGATATAAACATTCTAATCTTAAAGTATTTGCTAAATGATAAAGACTTAACTTAGTATAAGTATAACTATATAGATAAGGAAGAGGAAGAAAACCTGCAAGAGAAGAAGTAAGTACTATTCTCCCCTTTTTTCTATTTTTTAAATATTTCTTTATTAACTTAATATTTCCTAAGATATTAACATTAAAAGTATCCGTTAGATAATTACTATTTAATTCTAAAATACTACCACCTAATCCAATAGAAGCATTTAGATAAAGAATATCAATATCATTTGGAATAGTATAATTATCAGTAGTAAGATCAAGAACTACAGGAAACATTATTAGCTTTTCTCTTTTTAGTTTTTCATTTAGATACTCTTCTTCTTTTAGTGTTCTAACCCCTAAATAAACAATATGTCCTTTAATAGATAACTCTTTAGCTACACTATATCCTAAACCTGATATACCACCTGTAATTAATATTTTCATTTTTTATCACCCAGTATTAACATAACCAAAAAGACTCCTATTTATTAGAAGTCTTATATATATGAAAGGATACACCTTTCTTCTCGTTTTTAATTGTAATGTCATAATCCATGAGTAGTAATGTTTTCTTAACTATGGATAGACCTAGTCCAAACTCTCCTTTAATACCTTTTCGGAACGGAGTAAATATTCCATCAAGTAAAGAAGCTTCAATATTTGGACCATCATTATATAAAGTTAAACGATTATTCTTGGCAGTTATCTTAATC
>JAQXHT010000044.1 GCA_029007415.1 bacterium | reverse complement strand
TCAATAATCTTATAATTAGATAAATCAATACCAATTATATGACTGAATAACTCGAGATAGATATTCCTTGTCCTTTCTTCTTTCATAAGATATTTCATAGTTGTATCTGATAAGATACTAATAAAATTGTTATTCATATTTAGCTCCTTTTCTAAGATGATTATTTTTGCTTTTTCGAAAAAGTGACATCATCTTAACAGGTTCAAAACTAAATAGCAAATCAGGAATTTAGCATTTTCCCCTAGTAGATACCCCTCAATTTACTAAATTCAGCCGGCAAAATGAAAAATTCAGGTCGAACAAGTACCTGAATTTGCAAAATCTACCCTAAAAAAGTAAAATTTTAATTTTTTTAAGAAATATCAATTACATCATAATAACTAGTCTTACCAGTATAGTTTACATCACTAATAGGAGTTTTAACTCCACTTTCACTATATTCTATATAATCAGTTAAATGCTTATCACACCATTCTTTACTTGGTTCATTACCTTCTCCAAACATTAAAGTTAAATCTATAATCATAGCATCTTTAAAAGTAAATTCTGCCAAATCATATGATTCTATATAAAATGTATCTGCAAATCCACTTGATAGAAATGTTCCTGTATATAAACCAACAGCAGAAGTATCGTAGATAATCTCAGTTCTTGGCCAAGATGCTACTCCATCTACAAGCACATGATTTGTAAATTCTAATATTATCTCAGCAATATGTCCTAATTTTTCTTCCATTGATAAAATATTTATTGAATAATAATATTTATGATTAGCATTACTAAAACGTGTCAATAGTAATTTTCCTACTCTATCATCTACCGTTAAGCCATCAGTAGAAGTTGTATAAGAATTGTCATCATTTTTAATCAACTCCTTATAACCATTAACTACTAATTTAGCCGTATTATTTCTCATCACATAATATTTTCTACATTCTCCATCTACGTAATAATTTCCTCCTACATCTTGACATTTTTTATTTAAACTTTCTTCACTAGTTGATACTCCTTCAATTCTTAACTTTGCTTTAAATACTTTATTTTCTTCTTCAGCTGTCATATCACTAGAGAACCATAATCTTAATTTATAGCTAATAGTTTGTCCACTATTAATTATTCCACTTTCTAGTTTTTGATTTTCAGTTAGTGACTTAGCAACATTATTAGAACCATCTCTTTCTAAACTATAGTGAACATATTTCTGGTCAATTCTAACATCTCCATCATCTAATGGTTGGTCATCCAAATAAATTGTATATGATGATGCTACTTTTCCATTATTAGTTAATTTAAATGAATAGTAATTATTTAAATTAACACCTTCACTATCTGATAATGGTCCATCTGCTGATACTGTTATCGCATTACCTTCTGATTCATCTAATACAAGCGATAAACTTCCAACTTTCAGAACACTATCTTTAGTTGCAAAGAAACTAGTTTGCAAAAATGCATATGATATTCCTAAAATAATAAATATCAATATTAACAATAATATAATTAAAAATATATTTTGTCCCTTTTTCATTTTTTACCTCTTTTTAATATTCAAACAGCACAAAAAAACAGAATAAGCTTTTTCCTATTCCATTACTTTTACACTATTAAAGAAAGCAGGTTTATTACTTAATAAGTACCCCCCCCCCACGTTAATTTATAGTTAACTTGAGTCAGTTGATACATACTAATCACCTACTTCCTATTTTTCTTATTATCAGTATTCTTGACATCTTAATAATATCATAATATTTGACATTTTACAATTATTTTATCTTGATAAAGTTTCATTATAATTTTCTAAGAAAAAATAGTCTTGGTTTTTAAAGTCACAGATAAAATAATTATTATTTAAACTATTAAGTATCTTTAAGAAAAAAGAATTATAGTAATTAGTCTTCAATCTCATATAACTTCTCTTTACAATTAAAGACCCAATCTCATCATGACCTGGTTCGTTATAGTAATGTACTCCTTTTCTTTTACTATAAGGAATAGATTGATGATACCTAATAAAGATATGTTGGTCAATTTTCTCTTTATCAATCTTTTTAGTCAACTGATGAAATAAACTATAACCATACTTAGCATTTTCTTCTCCTAAAAAATAAATTTGTTCTAATATCTGATACAGAATAGATGGCTTATCTTGATACAAACTTTTAAACTCATCCTTAATCTCAAAAATAAAAAACTCTCTCATATAATCACCACTGTAATCATATCAAGAGAGTCATAAGAACTTTGTCGAATTATTTTAACAAAGCTTCTATCTTTAAAGAAATTTCTTCTTTGGTAAAACCATAGAAAGAATCAACTTCTTCTTTTGTTCCACTAGCCCCAAATTTATCTAGTGTAAATAAATAACTATCTTTATAAACAAAGGAATACCAAGAATAACTTGAACCTTTTTCAATAACAAACTTCTTCGCTCCAACTGGGAACAATTCTTCTTTTTCTTCTGCTGTTAATAAATTATATCTTTCGATTGAAGGCATACTTATTACTCTTAAGTCATAACCTTTTTCTTTAAGTAACTTCATAACACTTAAAGCAAGTGTCACTTCTTCTCCAGTAGCAATAATAATTCCGTCTAGTTTACGTTCTTCATTATGAACAATATAAGCTCCTTTACTAGTAGCAGAAATAGAAGTTGTTTCTAATATTTTAATCTTATCTCTACCAAGTATTAAACAACTAGGTTTATTATTTTCAAAAATTGTTTTAAAAGAACCAATTACTTCGTTAGAATCAGCTGGACGAAATACTTCTAAATTAGGAACAGCTCTTAAACTAACTAATTGTTCTACTGGTTGATGTGTTGGTCCATCTTGACCGATAGAAATAGAGTCATGGGTAAAGATGTAAGTAACTGGTAAGTTCATCAAAGCTGAAAGACGAAGAGCTGGTTTTAAATAATCACTAAAACTTAGGAATGTTGAAACAAAAGGACGATAACCAGCAAGAGCTAGTCCATTAGCAATCGCTGCCATTGCATGTTCTCTAACACCAAAGTTAATATTTCTTCCTTTATAGTTATCCTTAGAAAATGGTGATAACTCATTTAAATACATTTTGGTAGAAGATGAAACATCAGCATTTCCTCCAATAATTAATGGACTGATAGTTGCATAAGAATTAAGGACTTTTTTAGCACTAATTCTTAGTAACTCTTCATTATCATCTGGCTTATTATAATCAAGTGAAGTAAGTTTAATCGACTTATCTTTATCCATCAACTTATTCAAAAGACTAACTTCATCACTTTCTAAAGTTTCTAATTTAGTATCAAAATCTACTATTAAATCTTTATTTCTTTCCTTAATATAATTTCTAAACTCTTCCACTGCTTCATTACTAATCGTAAAAGGAATATCACGTACACCAAGACTAGTTTTAATTTTTGAAATTTCTTCTTCTCCTAAAGGGCCAGAATGGACTTTATTACTACCTGCTAGCAGTGAACCTTTACCAATCGTTGTTATAACTTCAATAAGAGTTGGTTTATCGGCAGCTTTTGCTTTAATAAGGGCAGTATTAATATCTTCTACACTATCAGATGTAAATAATACATTCCAGTTCATACTTTCAAATCTAGCAGCAATATCTTCATCAAAAACATTTTCTGTTTTACCATCTAAAGTTATTTTGTTAGAGTCATATAACACGATTAAGTTATTAAGTTTTAAGCTTCCTGCAAGAGAAGCTGCTTCATAGCTAACTCCTTCCATTAAGTCCCCATCACCACATAAACAATAAATATTATAATCAATTACTTTCTCTTTATTATTAATTAAAGAAGCAGTATGTTTTTCAGCAATGGCACACCCAACTGCAGTAGCAATACCTTGACCTAAAGGTCCAGTAGTCATCTCCACTCCTGGTGTTTTCATATATTCAGGATGACCTGGTGTCTTCGAGTTAAGTCTTCTAAAAGATTTCAAATCATCAAGAGATATATCATAACCAGCAAAGTATAATACTGAATATAAAAGACTAGAACCATGTCCTGCACTCATAATAAATCTATCTCTATTATAAAAGTCTGGGTGTCCTGGAGCAAATCTTAAATGTTCTAAAAATAAAGTATAAAGTATAGGAGCTGCTCCTAGAACAATACCCGGATGCCCACTTCCTGCTTCTTCAATCATATCAAGACCAAGTGACTTTATCTCTCCAATTATTTTCTCTTCTAATTTCTTTGGTAACATTACTATTCATCCTTCTTTCCTTTAAGTAAGCCTAAGAGAAGATGTTTTTTCTCTCTAGACATTTTTTCTAAATACTTGCCATTATCAAATCTGATAATATCTTTTTTAAAATCAACTGATGTTACTCTATCTAGATTAATTATACAGTTTCTATATACTTGAAAAAATCTATTATCTAACTGTTCTTTTATCTGAATTAAACTAAGCGGAACAGTATATTCGCCGTGAGAGGCATAAATCGTCGATGTTTTACTATCAGGGTCTCTTATAATGTAATAAATATGTTTAAGTTCAATTCTTGAGTAAACTCTATTTCGTTGATAAGTTAAACATCTATCCTTTCCCCGATAACTTTTTAATACTATGTCTAAAACTTCATCCATCTTTTTAGTGCAACTATCGAGCTTATTAATAAAGTCTAAAACAAATAAGCGATTAGTAATTATTTCATAGCGATATTCACTAAAAGACGAAACTATTATGATGATAGAATTCCAATCTTCAATCATTTCTCTTATAAATCTAGCAGCATCTATTCCTGAACCATAGTTAGTTTTAATATCTAGAAAGTAGACTTTAAAACCTATTTCTTTACCTGCTAATTCTTCAAAATCTTGATTATATCCCGAAAATGTGTAAATCTTATACTCCATATCAGTTCTCATCATATAGTTATCAATTTGCTTTTTCATCCCTTGTCTAAAAAACTGATCATCATCACATATAATAAAATTTAACATAGTGCCCCCTCCTATAGATTATTCTAACACACCTGAAAAGGCAAAGTCTATATGCTCCAAAACCAGCAGTTATTTATATAAAATATCTAAATCTGTTAAGTTATTTATTCCATCTACTACTCCTCTATCAGTCTTCTGCCAGATATTATATTCATTCTGATAAGTAGTATTATTAGCATAATGTGCTAACCAAACAGGATAAGTATTATTAGTAAAAACATTTTCTAAATAGTATTTACTACCATAAAGCATTCCTTGATAACCTTCTTTTTCTACTGTTTCTAAGAAAGTATCAGCTATTTCTCCTAAATGGTAAAATGATAAGTTAAACTCTTGATAGAAAGAGAAGTTTTCCCAGTCAAAGACGATTGGCAGTTTAATATCATAACCTTTAAGTTCTTTTAAAACCCAAAGAGCTTCCTTCTTCGCATCTTTTTTATCTTTAGCATAAGAATAGAAGTAAACACCAGTCTTAATTCCTACTTTATTAAAGCCTTCAATATTTTCTTTAAACTTAGGGTCTAAGACAAAGTCTTTATCAATTCCTTTTCTAGTACCAATCCGAATAAAAGCAAATTCAACTCCAGCTTCTTTAACTTTTTCATAATCAATATCTTGTTGCCATTTAGAAACATCTATACCAATCAAGGTATTAGTAGTTTTATTTTCTTGATAAAAATCTTTAAAATCTATTTTTTCTTTCTCACTACTAGGTACTTGGTAATCTTTCTTTTCTCTTACAGAGATGGTAAAGTCCTTTCTAGTAACATTTCCACTAGAGTCAATGGCTTCATAGACTAAGGGATAATCACCAACCGTATTAAAGTCATAATTACCAACCACTTGACAAGTTGGTTTGTCATCATAGTTATCACCACAAAATACTTCCTTAGCAAAGTCTTCATCAGAACCTAAATCAACATAGTATAAACTACTAAGAGAAATAACAGGAGGAACATCATCTACTACTTCATAAGTAAAAGTATAACTAGCAAGACGATTATCATCATTTTTATAAGTAAGTGTATAATTGTGCTTTCCTACTTTCTTGGTATTTAACTTTTCATCTTTATAAGTACCATTAATTGATTTAATAATATCATCTAAACTAGTATCACTATAAACTTGAAAAGTTAAGTCATCTGCTAAACTAACATTTACTGTTACTTCTCTTGTATTTAGATAGATAATACTTGCTATTAATAAACTAATAACTAGAAAGATAGCTAATAAAGATTTTTTCATTCGTCTTTCTTCATCTCCTCTTTCAAACGATATAAGAAGTTTAAAGCATCCATTGGACTCATTTCTAAAGGGTTAATTTCTTTAATTTTCTCAAGATACTTATTTTCTTTTTCTTCAACTTCTTCCACTTCTTGATCAAACAAGCTAGTCTGTGTATAAATAGTTTCTCTTTTTTCTTGGTTTTCATACAGATTTAAGATTTCTTCAGCTCTTTTAATTAAAGATTTTGGTAAATCTGCTAAACTAGCAACATTGATACCATAACTCTTATCAACGGAACCATTTTTAATCTTATGAAGGAAAGTAAGTTTGCCATCTTCTTCGACAGCCGAAACGTGAACGTTCTTTAGATGAGCTAAACTACTTGCAAGTTCAGTTAATTCATGATAGTGCGTAGAAAATAAAGTCTTAGCTCCAATGTTATCATGAATATACTCTAATATTGCTTGTGCTAAACTCATTCCGTCATAAGTAGCAGTACCACGACCTAACTCATCAAATAAGATTAAACTATTCTTGGTTGCACGTGATATCGCTAAGTTAGCTTCTTTCATTTCTACCATAAAAGTACTTTCCCCACTAACTAAATCATCACTTGCTCCTATTCTTGTGAAAATCTTATCAAAGACAGGAATAGTACAACTCTTAGCTGGTACAAAAGAACCTATCTGGGCCATAATAACAGTAATAGCAAGTTGACGCATATAAGTAGATTTACCAGCCATATTTGGTCCAGTAATAAGTAGAATAGAAGTATCTTTATCCATTATTATGTCATTAGCAACATACTTTTCATTCTTCTTAGCCATTACTTCTTCTACTACTGGATGACGGCTTTCAATTATCTTTACTTCATTTTTATCATTTAAAACTGGTTTTACAAAGTGATAATTATCTGCTACAAAGGAAAGTGCTGATAACATATCAATCTCTGCTAAGATATTAGCACATTTCTGTAACGGTAAAATATATCTTTTAACAACTTCTCTAATTTGCATAAATAGTTGATATTCTAAGTTGATTATCTTCTCTTCTGCTCCTAAAATAATACTTTCTTTCTCTTTTAATTCTTTAGTAGTAAATCTTTCACAATTAGATAAAGTCTGTCTTCTATCATACCCAAACTCATCTTTTACTAAATCACATTGGCCTTTACTAATTTCAATATAATAACCAAAAACTTTGTTATAACCAACTTTTAAGTTCTTAATACCAGTTCTTTCTTTCTCTTTCTGCTCAAGTTCTAATAAGAAGTCTTTACTACCACTTGATAAATCTCTTAATTCATCTAGTTCTTCATTATAACCTTTCTTGATTAGGTTTCCTTCCTTTAGAGAAATCGGTGGTTCTTCATTCAAACTATTATCAAATAAAGATACTAAATCATCAAAAGTTTCTATCTCTTTATCATATTTTATTTCTTCTAGTATTTTCTTAACAGTAGGTAGAGCTTTCAAACTAGAATTTAATTGTAGTAAATCTCTAGCATTTAAGTTACCATAACAAACTCTTCCGATAAGTCTTTCAATGTCATAGACTTGGTTTAAGCTTTTCTTTAAGTCATCTCTTAAGATAAACTCAGTTTGTAACACTTCGATATAGTGATAACGGCGTTCTAGTTCTTTTTTATCTATTAAAGGAAACTCTAAGTTCTTTCTAAGTAATCTACTTCCCATAGCTGTTTGATTTTTATCAAGTAACCATAATAAACTATAAGTCTTTTCTCTAAGTCTAAGTGTTTCTGTTAACTCAAGATTACGTTTAGTATGTTCATCTAGTAATAAATGGGCATTAATAAGTTCTACTTTCGCCGCTTGTAAATGTGATAAATCACCTTTCTTAGTATTAACAGTATAAGCAAGTAAGTGTTTAATACCTCGTTCTTTTCGTAAGTCATTTAAATCATTATAAATATAACTATACTGTTCATCATCATTATACTCATTATAAATCGTAACATTTAACTGATAAGTCTTACGAAGAGTATTAATAAAGTTACGGTCGATTTCATCACTAACAATTATCTCTTCAAAACCGTGACGAATAATCTCTTGTAATAATTCTTGTAAACTATCATCTAGAATTGTGACATAAACTTCTCCCGTAGAAATATCAGCATAACTTAGGACATACGAGTTAGCTGTATAAGTGATTGAAGCTAAAAAGTTATTCTTAGTGTCATCAATCGAACTATCTAATCTTGTTCCACTAGTAACAATTTGAATTACTTCCCGTTTAACCATTTCTTTAGTAAGTTTAGGGTCTTCAACTTGTTCTACAATTGCTACTTTATAACCCATCTCTACTAATTTATCTAAGTACGCTTCATAAGCTTTAAAAGGAATACCACACATTGGTACTTTTTCATCGAGACCTGCTTGCTTGCCAGTTAAAGTTAATTCTAATATCTTAGATGCTACAATAGCATCATCAAAAAACATTTCATAAAAGTCTCCTAAGCGAAAAAAAATAATCGCATCTGGATTTTCGTCTTTTATATTCATCCACTGTAACATGACAGGGCTTAATTTAGTTCTATCTACTTCGTTTCTTAACATAAATTCACTTCCAATTTCTATTACTTATTATAGCTAAGTTTTTGTTTTGAAACAAGAAATTTCGTGATAAAATAAGTACCGGGAGGTATTATCTATGAATAGAGAACCATTAGCAAAAAAATTAGAACCAAAGTCTTTGAATGACGTTTTAGGGCAAAAGCACTTAATTGGAAAAGGCGCTATTTTGAGAAACTTAGTGGAAAAGAAGAAGTTAGTTTCAATGATTTTGTATGGAAAACCAGGCATTGGAAAGACTTCTATTGCTAAAGCGATTGTTAATGATTTAGATATGCCTTATCGTTTTTTTAATGCAACTATTAATAATAAGAAAGATTTTGATATGGTTGTTTCTGAAGCGAAGATTTATAACGGGATGATTTTAATTATGGATGAAATTCACCGTCTTAATAAAGATAAGCAAGACCTACTTCTTCCACAATTAGAAAGTGGTTTAATAACACTTATCGGTATGACAACTTCTAATCCTTATCATGCTATTAATCCTGCTATTAGAAGTAGATGTCAGTTATTTGAACTTAAAGAGTTAGAAACAACCGATATTATTGAAGGTTTAAATAAAGCTGTTAAGTCTAGCTATCTTGAAGGAATTAAGATTGATGATGATACTATATCTTATATTGCTAACCTAGCAGGAAGTGATCTTCGTTATGCTTATAATTTATTAGAAATTGCGTTCTTTGCTAGTAATAATCAAAAAGTTGATATTAAACTAGTTAAACAAATCAATTCTAAACCCGTCTTTTTTAGTGATAAAAATGGTGATGGGCACTATGATGTCTTATCAGCTTTTCAAAAGTCCATCAGGGGAAGTGATGTTGATGCTAGTTTATATTACTTAGCAAGACTTATCGTAGAAGAAGACTTAGATAGTATTTACAGAAGAATGAGTGTTATCGCTTATGAAGATATCGGTCTTGCTAATCCTAGTATTGGTCCAAGAGTAATGGCAGCAATAGCAGCAGCAGAACGGATTGGTCTACCAGAAGCAAGAATTCCGCTTGGAACTATTGTTGTAGAAATGGCTTTATCACCTAAAAGTAATAGTGCACACTTAGCACTTGATGAAGCAATTAATGATATAAGAAATGGTAATACCGGTAATGTACCAAATAATATAAAAACTGATTCTAAGGACTATTTATATCCACACGACTATCCTGGGGCTTATATTTATCAAGAATATTTACCAAAGAAGCTTAAGGGAAAAAGATACTATCATCCGAAAACGATTGGATATGAAAAAAATATCAAGAGTTATTATGACTTTATCGAGAATATGAAAAAGAAGGCTAATCACTAGTCTTCTTTATTTGATTATTCTGCTAAAATGAATGGATCAGTTGAAGAACCGGTTCCTGAAGTTATTTTAACTGACGATTTTAAAAATACAACAGGTCTAACCATATTATTAGTAACAGCTGTATCATTCCGAAATCTTCCTTTTTTTCCTATTGCAAAAACATTACTTTGACTATAACCAGATACCAGGTAGGGAGTTAAAGTCCATTGATGATTTTTATCAGTAAACAACCAACTATTTAGTCTACACTCATCCAAATCTGTGGTATCCCAATTATATAATATTGTATTTAAGCAACTAGTTCTATTTGTTGTACTACTCCCACTTGTTGCATATCCATAATCAGAAGAATAAACTAATCCAACCTTAGCTATAGTTTGAAAACAACGACTACTAAGAACATTTGAACTCTTACTTCTTTCAGCTGTATAAAAGGTAGCAGCAGTTAAATCATCATAAGTTTCATTTCCGCCTATATACCAAAGTGAAGTACCAATCATTGACTTGTAACTATCTTTTAAACCTGTTTCAGTAAAGTCACAAGGTGCAAGTACCCCATTAGGTTTATTATAACATTGACCCTCTTTACTATTCCAGTATAGACTTCCACCCCATTCATTTGTTTGGTAGCCATCATTTAATAAATAATAAAGTCTAGCAGTACACCAAGCATTGTCACCATTATCAGTAGCTGCTCCACTATAAGTATCTTTGTTATCAAAAGAAAAAGCTCCTAAGGATTCATTTCTTATTATTTTAAATCTTTTCTCTATTTTACCCGTTCCATCATCAACATCAAATACGCCGATTATTCGCCATAATTCATTATTGAACTTTACATAGTTATTTGGGTTTGCTCCAATATAGCGATAATCGGTCAACGTTCCAGTTTGTTCTGTTTCACCATGTGAAAAGGTCCACATCTGATTTTTTTGGTCATCGGTTGCTGTATTATAATCTAAATCTTCTGAATTTGCTTTCGTTATTAACGCTTCCGCGGTATACACTTCATTTATTTGATTAAATGTCAATGCATTGCTTGGTAGTATCAAATTAGAATTGTTCAGTTCCATTGATGAACCTATTTTAATTTGCTTGCCATTTGCTCCTTTAATTTTTATCTTATAATTTAATGTTTCACCAGCTTCTACTGATACTCCTTCAATTGTTGGTATTATTGGACTATCAGATATATAACCTATCTCAATTGAACTATCTGATAAATCATAATAATAAATTGAGTTTTTAACCGTTCTATCATTTGTGTTAGTTACTGTTAAAGTGATTGTGTCACTATCTGTTGATGGTGTATAAGTAATTACGCCAGTTCCATTAATTGTTACGGAGTTACTTCCAATCGCTACTGTTCCATTTAAATTACCTGTCACTACACTATATTGTTGTACTCCTTGAACTGTAAACCACGCATAAGAGAAATATCCCATCAGCATTAAGATACTTACTCCAAATAAAATAAACATATAACTAGTTGATATTTTTGTATCCAATAATTTCTTAAATATTTTCATAAATTACCTCTTTCTACACAAAAAAACAGAATAAGATTAGTTTCCTATCCTGTTTTTTGCACTATTAAAGAAAGTAGTTTTGTTACTTAATAAGTACCCCCCCCCAGTTAATTTCTGGTTAACTCAGGTTCCTAAGATATTCATCATATTACCATCTACTTTCTTTTTATTGTTCCCTTAAATTTTATCAAATATCATATAAATATTCAACAATATTTATTTTCTATAATATATGCTATTTCCTTTCCGTTTCTGCCAATCTCAATACCGTTATTCTTCTGAATTATTCTTTGCATTTTAATATTATCAAATGAAACTGAACATATAACTGATTTGTTAACTTTGGATAATAGCAATTTAAATACAGCACTACCATATCCCTTATTTTGATATTTTTGAGCAATAATTATAAATAGTTCATTTCTTACTTTTTTACGTATAATTGCATAACCTATTTTGGTATCGTTTAAATAACATTCATATAGTTGATCATCTTTTGATAATTCAAACTTTTGAATTAAATCATCAGTTATTTTAATCACTTCATTTAAACTTATCATAATTTAATTCCTCCTTTACTAGTTGTATCAAGTTCGTCAGAAAAATTAGGTACACACTTATCCATAAAGTTATGAAATGACTCAAATTTATCATAAAAGTGTTGAACTTCTGATAAAGAATCAGAATCTAACGTATCAACAGATTTTCTTGCTAAATCTAATAATTCTTCTTCATCAACGGTTTCACTTTCATCTTTTGAATCATAATAGATGGTAGATGTATTAGCATCACAATAAAACGATATGAATGAAATATCAGGATTAGCTTTTTGAATCAAGTAGTTACAGTATGTTTTTTTAAAATTTGTTTTTGAAGTAAGCCTAACAGGAATCTTATACATTTCTCTAAGTTCTTCCTCACTCTTCTCATTTTTCATGCAATCTAATAAATAATGAAACCTTAGAACAGTAAATCTATGTAAACCATTGCTTGAAATAATATATTTTCCGTCCTCTATTTCTCTTACCAGCATATTAGTAGTATCTCTATTTCTTCTTTCCAGACCTTTTAGTAGTTGTTCTCCAGATTCATATTCCAATAATTCTAATGACCTTGAATGATAACCATCTCCACCTTCTTCAAAAAACTTTTCAAAAGTACGCAATATATTCATCCCACTATTATCACTGTTAGCTTTTGGTACATAATCATGTCCTACCAAATCTGCAACACTAATAGTAACTTCTTCATCGAAACTATCATATACACCATATTTACTAACTATTGGATTAATATCAAAAGAATTTTTATAATCATTATTTGAATTAGACATAAACTTTTTAACATCAAAACCAAGTGATTTAACAAATTTCATAGTTGTAGGAGATAACCTTGTAGATAGTAAATATGTAAATTGTTTTAATTGTGACTCATCTAATTTATCTGATATGTCTAATTTTTTTAATACTCTAGGTTCTTGCAAAATACTTACTTTTAAGTCATCTGGTAATTTATTAATATGATAAATCAAATTACTTATAGACATATTATCAAAATCATTAAAATTTTCATCTATATAAAATTTTGCATTAAATGCTGGTTTCTCAATTAATTTTTCTCTATACTCTTCAATATCAAGATTGAATTCATTGGTTAGTTTTTTCACCTCTTCAATATCCAAATCTTCCAAAAAAGGAAGAATCTTTTCTTTTACTTCAAAATCGAAAAATTTATTACCATCTAAATATATATTTTTAATTTGATATACTAGTTTTTCTTTAATTTCACTATTAAGTGAAGATTTTTCAGTCACATAAATAAGATGATTATATTTTACTAATTCATAATCAACTTCACATTGAGTATATTCATCAATATTATTTTCTTTAGTATATTTATCAATATTATTTTGTAATTCTTTTGGAGAAAGTACTATTTTACAATTGGAAATCTTATCAATAATAGCTTCATCTAAATCGTAAAAAGAACTATAAAGCATTTGAACAATAATTTCTTCGTTTAATTCGATATTTCCAGCAATAAATTTTTCAAAGTCATGATATACTATCTTATTTTTTGTTTTTGGAAAATACAATTTAGCATCAGAAAATATTGCTGTTTTTATTAATTTTTCACTACCTAAATTAATTTTAATATTAGGAATTAATGAATCGATTTCATTTTGAAATTCTACCGGTTCAAGCTCCTTTAAATCAACATAACATCCTTGATAATCACTACAAATAGAATCAGAATCAATTTCATTTTTTAATAAAGAAACCAGCTTTTTAGTTTTCTCATCTAACTCAAAAAATTCAATAAATCTTAAACCTTCCTCATTAAATGGAAGAGAAGTTAGTTTTTCTTTATAACTTAGTAACAAAATAATATCTTGCGGTACATTACCCTCTAACAATAAATCAACTAATTTTGGATACTTTTCAATTTTTTCAACCATAATATCACTAATATATTCAATATTATTTATTTCTGCTATTTTTTCAAAAACCTCATTGGGAACAGTAGCTGAATAATTATTTTTTGTAGCTAATTCATCACTATTATCACTCACATATTCTTGAATATCATCGATATTTGAATAACTATTTTCAGTAGTTAATTTTTCATTACCATCGCTGATATTTTCTTCAACATCACCAGTGTTTGAACTAACGTCAACTGGTATTGGTGTTTCTTCAACAAACGCAAAATTATTATTCTCACCTTTTGGTTGCTTTTTTTTCTTTCTAAATAAATCAAATAATCCCATAACTATCACTTCCTATATAATATAGATTATAGCATACAATTTACTTTTAACGAAAAGGATATTATTCTACTAACAAAATCGAACAAACAAAAACTCAGGATGTTTAAATTACTATCCTGAATTAATAAATACTCAATAGTTAATTGCTACTCTTAAATTTTTCCATATGATTTTCTAATCTTCTTATCCTCTCTTGTAAACCATTAACTAACTTTTCAATTCGTTTATCAGACATATCCAATTTATCTTTATACTTTTCTAGTAAAGAGTGATACTCATCACAAAGTCCATCTAGACGTTTAATATCTATATTAACTATATCTTTTCCAATTACTTTTAAAATATCTTCATAATTTTTATTAGTATTAGTAAAGAACTTTCCAGTACCATAAGAGAAGTTAATTTCATCAAGATATTTATCACATTCCATACTTTGACCAGTATCAAATATTGGAGTAGTTCTTACCCATTCTAATGTATTAACATTTCTAATAACTCCAAAATTTTTCAAGTGTCTATCTGTATTAAGCATTAAATAATCTAAAATAAACATATCTTCCACATTCTTACGAGCATTTGGAACGTTATGCTTTTCTAATGTTTGGATATAAAATTCATAATCATTTATGTTATTAGGTTTTTTCTCAGACTTAAAAACATCATAAGCAGAAATAATTTCTTCATCTTCACTAACAAAATTTTCACATTTAGAAATAAGCTTTGTTTTATCAGTCCATTCAACAAAATAATTACAATAGTTAAAACCTAATCTTTTACTTAATTGAGAAGCAAGCCATTCATTAAAAGGTTCTTCTCTACTTGATGTATATGTTCCTTTTACTAAAATTCTTTTACCATTCTCAATAATCCACCCTTTTTGAAGCATTCCATCAGTGGTATTATTAGGAGAACGAAGTATTGCTTTATCTTTAGATGTTGTTAGATTAGAAGAACTATCTAATGATGCTTCTAAATACGCTTCATATTCAAAATCATTAGTAAAAAAGTTGATATCTTGCCATTTAACATTGCTATTTTCTTCCTTTAGCCAATATTGGTCAGACAAGGAAAGTGCATAAGACTTGTTTAAAAGCTCTTCTGGGGATGAAACATTTAATTTTTCAAGCAATTTTTCCAAATCTTTTCGCCAAGAAGGAATTCCTCTTCCCTTAAACCAATCGTTAATTTGTTTTAATAAGTTTGCTCCCAACGTCTTATTAGCATTTGATATTGATAGTGGTGCATAATCAATATTATAAATATCATAAATATTTTCTATTCCATTAAGAGTTGTGTTGTACTCAACTAACATAATAGATATATTTTTATTCATTAATATACATTTCATCTAGCATTTTCCTTTCTATTCATCGTTGATGGAATTCATACTGATTATAACATATTTTGTTCAAAATACTAAATATAAAAAAATCACTATTTAATATATTCTATTATACTAGATAGTGATTTTTATCAAAAATACTTTAATTATTCTGATAGAATAAATGAATCAGTTGAAGAACCTGTTCCTGATGCTATTCTCACAAATGAATTTAGATAAACTGTCGGTTTGACTTCATTAGAAGAGCGAACACCAAATACAAAAGTAATCAAACGTTCTCTAAAGTTAATAACATACTCAGAAGCAGAAGTATCTGGAATTAAAGTCCAAGATGCATTTGAACTATATAACCAATCGTTTTTATAGCAATCACTCATACTATCTCAACCATCTAATTCTTTTGAAAGACAATCACTTCTTTTTATACTGCTACTTCCACTAGTCGCATACCATAATCACTTGGGTATATTAACCAGACAGCACCAATCCAATTATTTTCTCTGCCATTATATACAGTGGTTCCTCTTTCATATTTATACCAATGAGATGATAAACCATTAGAAACACTAGAATAATTAGGCGAACCACCTAAATACCATTTCACATTATCTATTAATTTTTTTGAAGCAGTAGTAAGACCAGTAGTAGAAAAGTCAGGATATAATATATTACCATAATTGTAATATTTTTTATTTAAATTTCTACTATAATATGCTCCCACATTCAACAAATTATATAATTGTGAATTTTTCCATTCACTAGTACCAGATTGAAAATCTGTAGCACAATCATAGGAATAATTGCCTATTGATTCGTTTCTAATAATCTTCATTCTTTTCTCTATCTTTCCTGTACCATCATCTACACCAAACACTCCAATAATTCTCCATAACTCATCATTAAATTTTACATAATTATTAGGGTTTGCTCCGATATATCGATAGTCAGTTGTGGTCCCTAATTGTTCAGTTTCTTCATGGCTAAATGTCCACATTTGATTTTTTTGATCATCTGTTGCTGTGTTATTAATCTAAATCTTCCGAATTAGCTTTTTCTACTAAAGTTTCTGCACCAGTTTGGTCACTTAATAATGAGAATGATGTCGTTCCACCTGGTAATGTTAAACTAGAGTTACTTAGTCCCATTGAGAAACCAATTTTAATTTGTTTACCACTGGCTCCTTTAATTTTTATCTTATAAGTTAATGTCTTTCCTGCTTCTACTGATATTCCTTCGACTGTTGGAATAGTTGGACTGTCAGATGTATAACCTACCTCGATAGAACTATCTGATAAGGTGTAATAATAGATTGAATTTTTTACTGCTCTATCATTGGTATTAGTTACTGTTAAAGTGATAGTAGCGCTATCTGTTGTATGAGTATGAGTTATTACACCAGTTCCGTTAATTGCTACTGAATTACTTCCGATTGCTACTGTTCCATTTAAATTACCTGTCACTACACTATATTGTTGTACTCCTTGAACTGTAAACCATGCGTAGGAGAAATATCCCATCAGCATTAAGCCACTTACTCCAAATAAAATAAACATATAGCTTGTTGATACTTTTGTATCCAATAATTTCTTAAATATTTTCATAAACTACCTCTTTCTACACACAAAAAACAGAATAAGATTAAATTCCTATCCTGTTTTTTGCACTATTAAAGAAAGTAGTTTTTTCTACTTTATATAAGTACCCCCCCAAGTTAATTTCTGATTAACTTGAGTTTCTAAGATATTCATCATATCACCATCTACTTTCTTTTTATCATTCACTTAAATTTTATCATTTTTATGATATCTATACAATATCTTTATTTTCTATCTAAAATAGCATCTATTGGTTTCATTTTTGTGACTCTTTTAATTGGCATAATACTTGCAAAAATAGAAATTACTAACATAATAACTCCAACACCAATCATTTGTAAAAGACCAAAATGCATAATATCAACCTGAGTATTAAGAGTACGAATGATACCAGAGTTAACAGAAATTACTATTTCTGGAATGAATATAAATGATAGTACTAAACAAATAATCATTAGCATTAAAACTTCATAAATAAATATTTTCAAAATATCCATTCTTTTACAACCAATTGCTCTTAAGATTCCTATTTCTTTTTTGCGATATTTTATACTATTAGTTATAAAATTCATAAGTATAATAACTGAAAAAATAAAGAAGAATACTGTTCCATACTTACCAATAAGTTTAAGTAAAGCTGAAACTCCAATATTTATTATTAATTCTTTAGAATATTCACTACTTGATATTACATTACTATTAGTTATCGGATAATATTTAATTATATTTTGTAAGTCAGTGACTTTATCAACTTTAGTATATACTCTTTCTAATTTTAAATTATCAGTAATTAATTTACTCATTACTTCCTTACTGTAATAAATAAAATTAAAATCCAACTTATCATCAACTACACCTACTATGTCGTATTCAGTAAAATTTATTAAGTCGTAATATAGTTTATTATTATTTATACCTGATTTCACTTTCTTACCAATTATACCATTACTTTTTAAATAATTTTCTAAAAACACTTGCTGATTAACATTTTCTGTATTTTCTAAGTACTCTTCAAATTTATTCTCATAATCACCATTAGTAATAGCATTTAAAGTATTTAGATTTATAACTATTTCGTTACTATTCAAACTATTTTTCTTAATTAAACCAGAAGATGTATAAACATCTATATCTTTATTTATATAGCCAAATTCATTAACCGAATATTCTTTATCATTATAAATAATCTTTGATAAAGAATTAGATACGTTTTCTTCTTTAGTTGCTATTTTGGTTATAAAGTCATTAGTAACATATACTCGAGATAAGAAAGAACCACCATTCTTTATTAAATCATTGTATTGTTTATCAAGAAAAGACGAATCACCATTATTACTTAAATCCCAATAAGTAGCAGTTTTAGTCTTTTTAAGCTGATCATACTTTTCTAAATATTTGCTATAATCAACTATTCCTGTTACTTTTACATACATCATATCCCCAAAATTTAAATATAAACCATCTTTTATAATTTGTTCATATGATAATGGTTTATAAACTGTACTAGTACTTGCATTTTTAGTAGTTTTACTATCTATCCCTGCATATATAATTTGGTCTGCTATAAAACTATTTATAACAATTTCATCATCGTTAACTGGCTTAGTTCCTATCAAGTTATAATCGTTAAGTAATTGTTCATTATATTTAACAAGTTTTATTGTCTTAGCTGTAGGAGTGTTACCAATATAGAAATAAAGCATTGAACTATCCCCTGCTTCTGATGAATAAGTCCACTCTAAATTACTAAAGTTATTAGTAACCGAATATTCTTCATTCCAAACTAATCCTGTTTTCTGATTAGCTTCAGTTACAAAGTTTTGATTCAATTCAAGTGTTTCTGGCAAAACCACTGCATCGGAACCAAAAGCACTTTTTAATTGGTTTATCATTACTTTTTCATAATCAAGATTACTTTTATACTTCGTTAGATAAACTTCTGTACTACCATTTTTCTCAAATGTTTTTAGATATGCATCATTAATATCAAAATCCAAACAAGAAATACTAGTCCCAAAACAAATTAAACATAGAGTAATAAGTAAAACTGAAAATAAAAGTCTAAATTTCTTATGAAATAAATTTCCAAGTCCCATTTTCATTGTATAAAAGAATGGAAGCTTTGCATCTACTAACATAAATTTACTCTTATTTTCTATCTTTTCAGTATTATCATCAGAAATAATTAAGCCATCTTCTATTCTTACTATTCTATCAGCATATTTTCTAGCAGATTCTTCATCATGAGAAACAATAACTATTAATTTATCTTTTGATAATTTTTTTAAGATTTCAAAGATTTGTCTTGAAGTTTCCTTATCTAAATTTCCTGTTGGTTCATCAGCAAGAATAATTTCTGGATTCTTAATAAGAGCTCTTGCAATAGCTATTCTTTGTTTTTGTCCTCCAGATAGTTCATTTGTTTTTCTCTTAGAAAGTCCTTCTAATTCAACTAATTTTAATACTTCACTAATTTCCTTATTACTACACTTCTTGTGTTGCAACTCCATAGCAAGCTTTATATTATCTTCAACAGTATAGTTATCAAGAAGATTATACTCTTGAAACACAAACCCCATATAAGTATTTCGATATGCATCCCAATTTTTTTCTGTAAAAGTCTTAGTAGATTTACCATTGATAATTAAATCACCACTAGTATAATTATCTAATCCTCCCAATATATTTAGAAGTGTTGATTTACCAGAACCACTTTTTCCTAAAATAAAAGTTATTCCTCTTTCACCAAGTTTAAGGTTTATTCCTTTTAACACTTCAGTTGTGACTTTTTGATTCTTATAATTTTTCTTAATATTTTTTAATTCTATCATACATTTACACTCGACAAAAATATACAAATTATAGAATATTTGATAGCAAAAGCAATATATTTCGTCCCTTTCTTTAATAATCAAATATAGTATAGCATTATCTAAATAATTATTAAAGAATGAATTATTGGAAGTTCTATTTTTAAAGATTATTATTTAAAATGAACGAATTGGTTGATGAACCTGTTCCTGAGGTAGTTTCAACTGATGATTTTAGATAAAAAGTCGAAAAAAAGTCATATTAAATATCTTCTTCATCTAATAATGTTTCGACATCTTTAGTATCAGATATCTTCTTCCAACCAGAAGAAGTAATACCTGGTTCTATTACTATTCTATTGACCAGTTCTTCTAATAAAGAAGTACCATCTTTAGGAATATTAAAAGTAGCATACATTCTAAGTTTTCCATCTTCTAAATCAGTTGTATCAACACTAACTAAACTAGCTTCCGTGTTATTAGTACTTTGACTGATTAAAGTTCTTATTAAAAATTCTTGTTCTTCATTAGTTACTACTCTAAGGCGATACTTCTCAAATTGTGTTTTTTCTAAATGCTTTAAGTTGAGTTTTCTAGTAATATTTCTTAAAACAACATTAGCAAGTAAAATAAATAACGTTCCTACTAAGGCTTCAAGAAGAAAACCAGCAGCACAAAGTGTTCCAATGGCAGCATCACACCACAAAGTAGCAGCAGTATCTAGTCCCTTGATATTTCCTTTATCCTTTAAGATAACACCAGCTCCTAAAAAACCAATACCTGATACAACCTGGGCGGCTATTCGTGAAACATCTTTGGCATTAGTAAGAAGCGAAAAACTAACAAAGAGAAAAGAACCAAGACATACTAAAACGTTTGTCCTTAGACCAATTACTCTTCTTCGCCATTGTCTTTCTAGACCAATTGCAAAACCTAATGCAAAGGTCACAATAATTCTTAATAAAAAATCTTGATAAACCATTTTTACTTCTCCTCTTCTTCTAAATTTTGTTTCATTAAGCTTTCTACTTCTTGATAAAGCTTATTGTTTGCTTCTTCTAAGTCCATGTCTCCTACTTTAAAAGGCGTACCATATCTAATAGTTAAGTTCTTACTTCTAAATTTGTAGTCTCCCGTTAGTCCAAAAGGGATAATAGTAGCATTAGTCTTTTTAGCCATTGATACTGTACCAAACTTAAATGGTAATAGAAAAACATCTTTTGTTTTATTTCTTGTTCCTTCAGGGAAAAGGCCAATAGCACCATCATTTCTTAAAACACTTAAAGCTTTTTCCGTAGCATTATGATCTTTAATACTTCGATCAACGGGAATACAACCGACTAGTTTGAAAAACCAAGCCATCTTACCATCAAAATATTCCTTCTTCGCCATATAGTGAATTACTCTTTTAGTAGCCATTATAGTTAAACACTGGTCATAGACATGTTTATGGTTACCTACTATTAAGATAGGTCCTTCCTTAGGAATAACTTCTTTATTAATAATTTTTGGATTATAATAAATTCTAAATAATACTCGCATAAGTGGAGTAAGTAAACGATAACCGATTTCTCCTTTAAATCTTTTCTTCTTCATCTTTTTCTTTCTTCCTTAACTTATTATTTTCTTCTTGAAGTTTTCGAAAATCGACTTTTCCAACCATCGTTCTTGGAAGTGACTTTCTAAATTCAAACTCATATACTTTAGCATAGCGTGGTAAATTCTTAGCACACAATTCTTTTAACTCGTTAACTAGTTCTTCTGTTTCCCTATAACCTTTATTTAAAACAATATAAGCCTTTGGAACTTCTTGCTTATAAGGATGAGGAATTCCTACTACACTCGATAACATAACAGCTTGATGCTTTTCTAAAACTTCTTCGATTTGGACTGGATAAACATTATAACCTGAAGTAACAATTAGTCTTTTTAATCTTCCTGTATATTTGATGAAACCGTTTTTATTCATTACTCCTAAATCACCAGAATGTAACCAGACATTACCATCACTATGAATATGCAAAGCTGCATTCGTCTCTTTTTCGTTATTATAGTAACCAAGCATTACATTTGGTCCACTGATACAGATTTCTCCTTCACTACCATAAGGAACTTCTTGATCTGAATTATCAAAAATACCGATATATGCTCCAGGAAAAGGTATGCCAATAGAACCATATTCTAAAACATTTTTAAAGCCTAAACAAACAGCTGCTAAACATTCACTCATTCCATAGCCTTGAACAATTCTAGTATCAGCACCATGGTCACTTAGAAATTTATTAATCTTTTTCTCAAGACTAAGACTTAAGGTATCACCACCTGATATAATATATTTTATATAATTAAGCTTAATTTTATCTTTACGTTCACTTTTCATCATCGCTTCAAATAAGGTTGGAACACCAATTACAAATTCTGGTTTATGTTTCATCAAGATTTTGTCAAATTCATCAGCTTTAAACTGTGGTATTAAGATACATTCAGCTCCTACACATAAAGGGGTATAAACACAAACACCAAGTCCAAAGCCATGAAAGATAGGCATGATTGATAAACATTTATCACCAACAGTTAACTCATCAAAAACAATTTTAGCTTGTTCTGTTAAAGCGATAAAGTTTCCATTTGATAAAACAATCGCTTTGGGAGTACCAGTTGAACCACCACTATGAAGCATAACAGCAGGAGAATTTTTACGTCCAAGAAAATGATAATCACTCTTATAATTTAAACCACTATTTAAAAACTTATCCCAAAAAATATACTTACTATTATTTTTAGGTAATTTAGTTTTAAGACCAATTGATAAGTTATAACCAATTTTTGTAAAGAAAGGCATAGAATCACTTGGTCTTACAATTATGACTTTATAAACATCTGTTCTTTCAATAACGTTTTTTAATTTATCATAATCCATATCAATTAGAACTAACATAACACTACCTGTATTGATAAGGTCTTCTTTAATTTCGTTTTCACTTGCTAACGGATGAATCATGTTAGAAATAGCACCAATCTTATTTAAAGCTAAGAAAGAAATTATTCCTTCTGGAGTATTCGGCATACAGATAGTTACAACATCATTCTTTCTAATTCCATAACTTAGAAAGGAATTAGCACATAAATCAACTTTTTCTAGTAATTCTCTATAAGTCGTCTTCGCTCCAAAATAATCAAAAGCATTGTTATTAGCGTACTTTTTCATATTTCTTTTAAAATTATCATAAAGCGAGATATCTGGAATATAAAGATTCATATCTTTTTTTTGGTAATATTTACTCCAAGGAGCATTTGGTTTTTTTTTAAAACCTAAAAATCTAAAAAATTTCATATCTAATATACTCATTTACTAACCCTCTTTCGTTTTAATTCACTTCCAATAAAGCCTCTTAACTTTTCATTTTCGATTGTTAAGTCTTCTTTAACTTTATAAGGCGAATAAAATTCAATTGTTACACTTTTCCTAAACAATTTATATTTCCCAGTTATGGTGAAAGGTACTAATAAAGCATCAGTGTCTTGCGCCATTTTAACAGCACCAATTTTGAAAGGAATAGTAACTTCTTCTGTTCGATTAATGGTTCCTTCTGGAAAAATACCAATTACCTTTTTATTAAGAAGTTCTTCTTCTGCTGTCTTTAAGGCATTCTTATCGTGAATCTTTCTATTAACAGGAATAATTCCCATACTTCTAAATAAAAGGCCTTTGATTCCTTTTGCTAAACTATCTTTCGCTAGAAAATGAATAGTTTTATTAGTAGAAGACATTAATAGAAGTGGATCTAAATAACTAGTATGATTTCCTGCTAAGATGAAATTAACATCTGTTGGAATAAGTTCAGTACCAATATATGTTGGACGAAAAAATATTTTCATAAATGCTTTTATTAACGGTCTTGTTATTCTATATAAAATTACATCTTTCATTACTTTCTTATCCTTCCATACTAATAATTATACTACAAATAATTTTAGAGTATAGAAAAAAAGTAGCAATTAAAGAAATACTATTTTCGTTTTGCTACTTTTTGATAAAGTTTTAAGGCTTCTTGATTATTCTTAATAATATTTATTTCACCGATTACTTCTTGTGATAAAAGATTTTTATTATAAGCTAACATATATTCTTGTTCTTTTTTAAACTGATTCATCGCTTGCTTTTTACTAGTAAAATATGGTTGGTTTAAGAAATGATTTTTACTACCTTCTGCTAAATAATGATGAAATTTTTGCATATTAACTGCTGTTTCTAAAGCATCATAAGCACTAACTTCTCCACTTCTTAATCTTTGAAGTAAGCTAGTTGTTCTTTTCTTATAACTTTTTGCTAATCTAGTACTAATATAATTTACTAGTGCTAATTCACTAAGCGAAAGATTATCAAGTTCCTCTTTATAAGTTTCTTCATCATCATATTCTACATAAGCTAATTTAGAATAAATTATATCAAGCGTATTACTAAGGGAATGTTCTCCTACAAAAGTACAGTCTTTTCTATCACTTAAAGATTCTTTAATCGTATGCTTTTCAAAAGATAATAACATCTTCGCCTGAGTCTTATTAAGATGATAATCTTTTTTAAGCCTTTTATCAATCGCTTTATTTATTTTAAATTTTAATATTTTTGAATTATTAACACTATATTTAAGATATATTAGTTGTGATATTGGTCTTATATTTAAATTTTCTATTTTTTGCATTTTCTAACTCCTTGCTATTAACTATTATATTTTATGTTACTACTAGTGTCAAACAAATGAGAGAAAAGTTTAGTGTTCATCAATATATTCTTTTATTAATAAAGCTGTATCTTCTACTCCTAAATGATCAACATTAAGAGCTAAATCATAATTAGCTAAATTATACCAATCTCTTTCTGTATAATATTTGTAGTGTTTAGCTCGTTCATTATTAACCTTTTTAATCTCTTTAAGAGCTTGTTCTTCTTTGATTCCATAGTACTTAACAACTCGATTAACTTTATCTTGATCACTACTATATAAAAATATTTTTAATGTATCTTTATTATCTTTTAAGATATAATCAGCACATCTACCAACAATAATACAAGATTCTTTGGCAGCTAGGTCTTGAATCACTTTACTCTCAGCAATAAAGATTTTGTCATCATTGTTACCAGTATATTTGAAAGATGCAAGCTTTTGTTCATTTTCACTAACATATTCTTTAGATAAACCGGTCTTCTTACTAATCATATTGATTAAATTCTTATCATAAAATTTAAGTCCTGTCTCTTTAGCAAGTAATTCTCCAACATAATGACCACCACTACCATATTCACGAGAAATAGTAACTACTATTTTCTTACCGTTATAAGTTGTAGTACCTTGTGTATCAGTAGTATCAACTAAAGTATTTTCCTTAGATAACTTTCGATATTCAGAATAGAAAATAACTATTGCAATAAAGAAAGTAATCGTATCAGCAATTGGTCCAGCATTTAAAACACCATAAATTCCTTTATGTAAGTAATTAGCCATAAAACAAGCGATTGGAATAAATAAAATTATCTGTCTAATAAATGATACCATCGTAGCTTTCTTAACATTTCCTAAAGATTGTACAACAATAGAAGTTGTCATTTCTAAGAAGTTAAGTCCCATAACTAATAAGAAAGAGTGACATATTAAAACAGCAAACTCTAAAAATAATTTATAGTTAGGATCACTATTTGCTATAAAAATACTAACCATTTGGCGTGGGAATAAGTAAAAAATTATATTAAATACTAAACCTACTACCAAGTTAACTACTAAAACTTTTCTTAATATTTCTTTAACTCTATCATATTTACCAGCTCCATAATTAAAACCGATAATTGGTTGAGCACCAATTGATATTCCTAAAATGGTTGATATATAAAGACTATTTATTTTAGAAATAACACCATAAACAGATAAAGGAATATCTGCGCCATATTTAGTTGTTGCTCCATATCTAGTCATCATATTATTCATAAAGACAAATAAAGCCAGTACTGTTATTTGGGTAATAAATGATGATAAACCAAGTCCTAAAGTTCTAAAGATACTCTTATCAAGTTTAAATGAGTCTTTTGTTAGTTTAACCGACTTAACACGTTTCAAATACATAATAGCCATTACAAAGGAAACTATTTGACCGATTACTGTAGCAATAGCTCCTCCTTTTACTCCCATATTAAATGTAAAGATAAAGATAGGGTCTAAAATAATATTTAAAATTGCGCCAACTACTAACAAAATCATTGAATATTTAGGGGCACCATCTGCTCTAATAATTTGGGAAAGAGCAGAATAAATTATCATAAATGGTGCGCCAAGAATTATTATTCTTCCATAATCTACGGCATATTGATAAACATTTTTTGTACAACCAAAAAAGTAAACTAATTGTGGTAATAAAAGATAAGATATAACACTTAAAACGATTGCTGAAATAATAGAGATAGTAACAGCATTACCGATTATTTTACCGCCTTCTTCTTTTTTACCTTCTCCTAGCTTTAATGATAAGTTAGCACTTGCTCCATTACCAATTAAACCAGCTACTGCATTAAAAATTATTACTAGTGGAAAAATTACATTAGTAGCAGCATTTCCTAATGTACCCACTCCTTTTCCAATAAAGATTTGATCAACAATATTATAAACTGAATTGATTAGCATACTAATTACACAAGGTATTGCAAACGAAATCAATAGTTTATTAATATTTTCTTTACCAAGATCTACTTTTTTCATAAAACACCTCTTCCCTGCTTTTAACAGCTTTTACAATATACCACATTTAAATTTTTTTCGTAAGTAATTTTTTGATTTTTTTGTTTTTCAAAAGTTGTGTTAAACTTTATGACTGATTGGTATATTCAGCATATGCAATATTCAAATCAATAGGCATTTCCATAGAAAATATTTTATTTGACTTAATATAATTATTATCTATTATTATATTAGAATAAGATTCAGTTC
>JAQXHT010000043.1 GCA_029007415.1 bacterium | reverse complement strand
TTCCATAAGCTAAATAATATTTTTTAAGCATAAATTTTTACCTCACAAACTTTTTAGCAACTATAGTTTTTTTCACTCCATAATTTTCCTGAAAATCTTTTAAATATTGTCTTAAAAAATAGACTTTATCTAAGTTATTATTAAACGTTAAATCCACAAATTCTAAAGCATTCTTTAAATTCACTTCACTATACATATATTCATTTTCTCTATATGATAAGTATTCATTCTTTAATTTGTAATTTAAAAATTCTTCATCTATTGTTTTATTTTTTGCTGATACTAGCATTTTAGTAAAGGTATTTATATTGTTCTGCCAAATGACTTCATTTGTTGTAGCATTCGGACTTCTAAATTCTATTGTATTTCTTTGCATTACTGTTTTAGATGAACAAAGTTTAACATTGTAAAAACTTAAAGCAAGATTTTTCTTATTTACTGGTAATTCTAAAAGAACATCAATTAAAAGGTCAGAACTATTAAGATTTTTTATTCCATTATACAAAATATCAGCAGTTGGTCTAGCGTATTTACACATTTTTCGTCTATTATTAATCTTATCACCGTATGCAAAACGAAAAAGAATATTTTCATAAGCAGTATATAATTTTAGAAATTTAACCCAAGCTGAAGCATCTTCTCCTAAAATATGCGCACCAACATGAATATGACCACCAGCATTATGAGTAGTATCAACTTTCTTCTTAGAAAGATAATTACATATTTTCTTTAAATCTTGCCAGTACTCAATCTCATCTCTCATAATCGGTGACTGGATTTCACCACCATTCATTAAAGAGTAATCTACTGCTGAAACCCAGTTTGTTAAATTGTTTTCAATAAAATCTGTGGCAAACACTTTGAATAGTCCTTCATATTCTATTTCAGTACCGAACGTTACATAATCTGGTAAATTAAGTTTATCACGATATTCTAAAAGATAGTTTTCTGTTTCAACCAACAATTCTTGTAAATCTATTCTTCTTAAGGATGAGAAAGAATCATTTTTAGTAGAATCAATAAATGTATTACTCATCAAGTCACCTTCTTTATTATTTTTTTAATTTATATGGATATCCATCTTTTTTGTCATCAGTTAACATCGATAAATTTTCTTGTCGTAATTTTAAAACTTCTTTCATTTTCTCTAAGTCTGTTTTCTTAACATTTGCAAATGATACTTCAAATCTTTCTAAAGCTTCTAATTTATCTTTTCCGTATTTTTCTACAAATAAATTTTCTACTTTCCAAAGTCCACTTCCAAATGCAAAAACTAGAAATAGATAGGTGATAGAATTTTTAAAGTCTTCTTCTGGCTTTTCTAATCGCACAGTTTGGTCTTTAGTTGTTGAATGATTTACAACAATAAGAGCATCTTTATTATAAATACTGTCATCTGGAGTTAACACATCTTTCTCAATAGTTTTATTACTAGTGATTTTTAGCATTTGTTCAAGTTCTTCTTTAGACATAGCTAGGACTTCTTCTAAATTATTTAAATTCAATTTATCATCTAATTTATAGATAGTTTCTGTTCGTTCATAATGATTTTTATCATCAACCGTCCAGCCGGTAGAATATTTAATCATCTCGGTTTTATAGTTAAAGCCAGTTCCAATATGTTCTAAATGAATTCCACTAGAAGTATCAATCGTTTCAATATCAGTATCAACAGTTATTTCATCTCTATGAAATGGGGGATTTTCTTTAAAATTTGGGGCATTAACAAGCATCGCCACCGAAACAACAAAAGGTAAAGCTAAATCAACAACTTGAACCCCTTTTAATAATGAGCTAACGACTAAATTACGAGCATTATATAATTTTTGACATTCTAGTTTTCTTTGTAGTCTAATTACATCGTTATTTAATTTATTAATAAGTTTATCTTTATCTTGCATTAGTTCCTCCGACATTTTTAAGTTGTATTATATACTACCATATTTATAGCAGAAATCAAGATGAAAGAAAAAAGTCAGTTTTATTTGACTTTGAAAGGTGCTATCGAGCTTCCATCTCCACTAGATATTTCAACATCAGACTTTAGATTTATGACTGGTCTGATAAGAAACATATTAATAAATACACCCTTTCTAACTTCAATACTACCTGTTGAATCAACTGTATACATATGTTGTAATGTCCAAAAAGCATCATAATACGAAGGGGTCATTGTCCAGTATGTCACCCCATTATACAAGTATGACTTATTATTTTCTTTATCAGCAACTCCACCGGCCATTGCTACTTCATCTGCTGTTATTAATGCTACCGGATAATCTAACTTAGCACTTTCATTTGATACTTTAAATCTATCATTAACTTGGGTACATTTTAATGTCGGAATAGAATTATCAAATATGCGCATAAAAGCACTGTAGTGTGTATTTTGATAGACTAAATATCCTGAACCATTTGGAAAACTTCTATCATTACAAAATGTTTCATCTGCTAAGTATGACGTATAACTTGTTAAATTATTTTTATACCATTTATCTAAAGCTGATTTAACAACTGAATTATTTTTATTTGTTACTGCATCTTGATAACTATCACTACTATATGAGATTGGTTGTACAGTAATTCTAGTATCGCTTTGATAGCCAACTATTCTATAAAGCACATTACAATTTCTATTTAAACAACTATATAGTTTTCCTGTTACAATTTCATCATGATTATCTTTCCATGTTAGTTGTTTAATAATTCCTGTTAATGTGAATTTCTTTGTTGTTTCGTCAAAGGTATATCCTGTTCCATAGCTATATTTTGAAGTGTTATTAAAATTATCATATCCCGTAGTTTCGTTATTTTCGTGCAAAGAAAATTTTTCGTTATACATATAGCCAACAGATGATACATCCCAATCTTTAACATTAAACGATGATTTACCTATTGCTGTGTCTTCTCTCGTATCACTAGTTTTCTTTCCTGAGTAAATCATTCGAATACTTCCGTCTCCATTACGTCTGATGATTCTCCAGATAAATCCTGCAAATGATACATAGTTATTCTTGACTGCTCCTCGATAATAATAACTGGCTTCCTCATCATCTTCTGCCATAAACAAACCTTCATCTGTCGTGGCTGTCTTTGAAAAGTCTGGTGTACCTTTTGCAGTTATATTTTGTTTAGCTATTTCTACGCTGGATTCATGGTTATTCATTACTAACATACAATCTGATAAAGTTTTGAAACCATTTCTAATACAATAATCATCACCTTGATTTATTACTACTTTTATCTTACCAAAGTAATATTTATTCATTGTTGTATTATCTGCATCGATTGATAACCAGATTCTGAGATTAAATTTATCTGTTGATTTACTACTAATAGTTCCCATATATAATTCTATTGATGAAGATGATAAACTAGCAGTCTTTAATGATTCATTATCATTTGATAGATTATATCTTATAAAACTATAAGGTACCAACTCACAATCTGAACCACACTTACTTTTAGCATCTGTATCATCTTCTAGATAGATTGTATATTTCAAATCTGTTGTTGCATTATTTACTAGTGAAAAACTATATGGTTCATTACTTAGTCCTTCACTATCTTCTTGTGGAGTAGCATTTGTTAAACTTATACCTTTAGAACCAGTTTCATCTAACTTTACCTCTAAATCTCCCACTTGATAAATTACTTTCCCATTACTACCAATTATATCTTTCTGCAATAACGCATAACTTACTCCTAAAATAGCAACAATTATTGCTATTAAACTAATTATTAAAATATATTTTTTTCTTATTTTCATTCTTAACTAACATTCCTTTCTACGTCCTTTCAGTCCTTGAAAGGCACACATTGTAATTAAAATAATTAAAGTTCTTTGCTATAATAATAAACTGTTATTGGGCATACTACAGAGCACGCGGAGGTGAGTGGTGAAAGAGATTATCTTTTATCCCGTATTTTTATATGTGTCGTTAATCCTTAGAGTACAT
>JAQXHT010000042.1 GCA_029007415.1 bacterium | reverse complement strand
CCCATTATCATTTTGTGGATTATAGTTTTCATCTACCCATAGTCTTAATCGATATTTAATCTCTGTATCTCCTTGATTAGCTAAATTACCTATAAATAGGCTCATCATATCTGCTGGTCTTCCTGTATAGACATTACTGGTGGTATCTTCTGAATAGGTCTTAGGTGGCATTACTTCTTCTTCTGTTCCATCAGAATTAACTTTTGTTAGATAAAACTTTATATTCTTTCCATCAAAAGTGTTCCCATTTTCTTCTTTTGCTGCTATCTCATAGTTGATATCAGTATTACCTTTTATTGATGATTTAACTGTAAAATCAAAGTATTCTCCAGCGTTTAGTCTTTTCTTTCCTGTATTATCGGTTGTTGGTAGAGCATTACTCATAGAAATAACATTACTACTTTCAATATAATTCATAGATATTGCTCCTGTTGTAATAGTATTTAACTTTTGACCAGCACCTGAATAGTTAAATGCTGCATAGCTGATACCTATTACTGTAATTAATAAGACAAGAGTTACTCCGATAGTTAGTATATTTTTTATCTTTTCCTTATTCATAAATAGTTAATTCCTTTCATTTCAATTTACACAAAAAAGATAGATCAATATCACCATAGTAATATTTAATCTACCTTTATTCCACGATAAAAGAAAGTTAGTTTATTGTTTAGTCTAGTAAAGTACACCCCCCCAGGTTAATTGTTTGTTAACTTTAGAGAATTGATACATACTAAACACCCACTTTCTATTCTTATCAGTATTTTTGACACTCTAATCGTATCATAATATTTGACATTTTACAACCTAATTATCTCTATAAATTATTTGCAAAAGAAAACCCTCTTGATAAATTATCAACCCAATCATATCAAGAGAGTTATAAAATATTTGTCGAACTATTTAAAATAAGTTAAGGTACTTAATATTTTTATATTATTTAGCCACCTTAGTCTTAACAAGAAGTGCACTTCACCATTTTATTTTAAAACAAGAACTTTGTTATTAGTAACTTTTTTAGTAGTTACCAAATTATCATCAACAGTTATTAAAGTATCCTTTGTACGATCTTCAATAAAATCTGCACCAGACATATATGCTTTTACTAAAGCATTGTATCTTTTCTCATTCTTAAATAATATGTTATTAGATGCTTTAGAATAAACTGTATTTGCTAATATCTTCTCATTTAATCTTTCTGCTTCTTGATAAGCAACTTCATAACCATCTGTTAAGAAAGTGGTTTTGTAAGAATTAATACACTCATCTTCCTTATTATACTTAGGATAGTTACTAGTAAAATAACTTTCTGCTACTGTTTTACCTGTTTCATAAGGAAAAACAACTCCATAACTATTGCTTACTGTTCCATTTTTTAATATTTTTCTTTCAGTACTCACTACATAACACTTTGACGGCATATAAGCTACTATAGATTCTTTTTTTTCTAAAACGCCTCCTATACTTACCGTACTTTCTTTATAAATAGGCATTACTGAATATCCTACTGGATATACTCCATTTTTCATAAATTTCTCCCCTTTCAAAAAGTTACACCATATTATAACATAAGTGACTTTAAAAGTAAACTTTTTTTAAGACCATTCACGACCTAAAAACATACATTTTACAGTATTTAACATAATAATAAACACTCCATATTAATCATATACTTAATAGAGGTGATTATTCTTGTTTATCAAAAATATTAATAAACGTATTAAAATAATGTTATTACTCTTTGGATTTGTTTTATTAATGGTAATATTAAAAGTATTTTATGTTCAAGTATTTGATTATAAGAAACTATCTAATCTTGCTAGTGATTTATGGAGTAGAAATTTACCAATTGAAGCTTCAAGAGGAAGAATACTAGATCGAAATGGTATTGTTTTGGCAGATAATGTTACTACTACTTCCCTAGTTTTAGTACCTAATCAGATTAAAAATAAAAAAGAAGTCTGTGAAAAGTTGGCAGAAATCCTAAATGTTAGTTATGATGAAATGAAAAAACATGTTTTTAAAAGTACCTCTATTGAAAGGGTTCATCCGATTGGGAGAAGACTTTCTTATGAGATAGCAGATAAGATTGAAGAGTTAAAATTTGATGGTGTTTATTTACTTAAAGAAGCAAAAAGATATTATCCTTATAAGACATTACTTGCCCATGTTTTAGGATATGTTGGTATTGATAATCAAGGATTATCAGGACTTGAGTTACAATATGATAAATATTTAACCGGAGAAGCTGGAGCGATTAAGTATTTTTCTGATGCTAAAGGTAATAAACTTACTTTATCTGATATTTATGTTAAACCCCAAGATGGAATGGACTTACAGTTAACAATTGATATCAATATTCAAAAATCTATTGAAAGAGAACTTGATAATGTTGTTAATATGATGAATCCTGATATGGCTCTTGCTGTAGTAATGAATCCTAAGACAGGAGAAGTCTTAGCAATGAGTTCTAGACCTACTTTTGACCCTAATAATTATAAAAACTATAGTACAGAAGTCCTTAGTAGAAACTTACCAATCTGGGCTAGTTATGAACCAGGATCAACTCAAAAAATAATAACTACAGCAGCTAGCATAGAAGAGAAAGTTATTGATATTTATAATGAACACTTTTTTGACTATGGTGGTGTTACTGTCGATGGAGCAAGAATTAGATGTTGGAAAGCTGGTGGTCATGGAGACCAAACCTTCTTACAAGTATTACAAAACTCTTGCAACCCAGGATTTGTGCTAATGGGAGAAAGATTAGGTAAAGAAAAATTATTCTCTTATTTAGATATGTTTGGTTTTGGAAATAAAACAGGAATTGACCTTAACGGTGAAGGTAAAGGTATCATCTTCCCTCTTTCAAGAGTTGGTAACGTAGAACTTGCTACTACGGCTTTTGGACAAGGAATTAGTGTAACACCAATTCAGCAAATAACTGCTATTTCTGCTATTTTAAATGGTGGTAATTTATTAAGGCCTTATGTTTTAGCTAATGTCTTAGAACCAGAAACCGGTAATGTTATGTATCAGAATAAAACTAAAGTGGTTAGAAAAACCATTAGCGAAGAAACTTCCAAAACAATGCGTTATGCTTTAGAAACAGTTGTTGCTTTAGGAGGAGGAAAAGCTGCTTATATAGATGGTTATCGTATTGGTGGAAAAACTGGTACTGCTCAAAAAGTAAAAGATGGGAGATATCTTGTTAATAATTATATTATGTCCTTTGTTGGAATAGTTCCTAGTAATGATCCTGAAGCTGTCTTATATATTGCTATAGATAATCCTAAAAACACAGCACTTTTATCAAGTTACACCACTACTCCTATTGCAAGACGTATTCTTTTAGATATCATTGATGCTTTAAATATAAAAAAACAAGAAGGTGGTGTGGAAAAGGACTGGCAATGGGATGATAAAGTTTATTATGAAGTACCAAATGTTGTTGGTAAAGATAAGAAGGAAGCGAAAAGCCTTTTAGAACATTTTAAAATAGAATATAGTAAAACTGGCGAAAAAGTAATAAGTCAATCTCCTAAAGCTGGGGAAAGATTAGAAGATGGTGGAACTGTCACTTTACTGCTTGGTGATTAACAAAGAAAAAACAGTTCCTAAGAACCATTAATCTTCTAACAACCAATCGATGATATTTTGATGAATTATACCATTCTGAGAGAAATCAAGTGTATCATTTGAGATGACATATTTAGGATAATTATCTGGAATGTTATCATAAACACCAAACTCTCTTTCAACAATATCATCAGTTAAATGATAAGCAACTTGGAAGTATTTCTTCTCATCAAATCTTGTAGCAATAAAATCTATCTCCCCAGTATCAAAAGTTCCAACTCTTACATTATAGCCACGAGAAATCAATTCATTATAAACGATATTTTCCATATAAGCACCCATTTGTTTTTTGCGTTCATTATTGATAACTTGTCCCAAACCTAAATCTGTCAAATAATATTTATACTTACCATTTAATATCCTTTTTCCTCTAACATCATATCTATCACATTTATTTATCAGTAGAGCTCGACACATATATTCCAAGTAATTATAAATTGTAGCTTTAGATACTTCAATATTATCACTTAAAAGATAATTAGAAAGACTTTCCGCCGAAAATGTCTGTGAAGGAGTTGTAACTATATAAGTTAATATCTTATTGAATAAGTCTAAATCCTTTATTTTAAATCTTTCGACTATATCTTTTATTACTATAGAATTATATACATCTGCTAAATATACTCGCACTTCTTCCTCAGTATTTAATATAAATCTTTGTGGCATTCCACCCAAAATAACAAAGTCATTAAATTCTTTTTCCAAGGAATATTTATCTTTATTTTCTATTTTTTTTAATTCACAGACTTCTTTAAAAGTAAACGGGAAAATATTAAAGCTTACATATCTACCAGCGATATGTGTAGCAAGTTCTCCTGATAATAAATCACTATTAGAACCCGTGATAAAGATAGAAACTTTATCACCATGCTTAGCTTTAAAAGAGTTAATTATTCTTTCCCATTTATCAACGTTTTGGATTTCATCAAAAAATAAATAATATTTCTTATCACTTATTAATTTGTTTTCTACATAATCATTAAAAGCCTTAGCTTCCATTATATTTATATAATCTGCATACTCAAAATTAATATAAATTATTTGATTATCTGCAATTCCTTTGTCTTTTAATTCATCAATTATTTGTCTTAAGATAACAGACTTTCCACTTCTTCTAATACCAGTTATAACTTTAATTAGATCAACATCATAAAATGGTCTGATTTTTTCTAGATATTTTTCTCTTTTTATCATATGTCTCATCTCCTATACATACATTATATTACATTATTTTATTTTTGTCAATTTTGTACTCTATACTGTACAAAATTTAGAAATATAATTATTTTGTACAGTTGAATTTACTTAATAAAATATTTTTAATAACTTCACACCATATATTTTATTTATATTTTTTAATGTAATACATTACTATTCTTAATAACTTTTCTTTTAAAAGACATAAACTATAATAGAGGTGGTCTTTATGAAGTTCAATGGAAATAAACATAATTTCTTTTGTAGATGTAATTGTTGCAAACAAAAAAGAAGAAATAGTCTTCTTTATCTAGGAGCATTAATATGTTTTATTATTATTATCTTTTATCAAGCACTACTCTTAGTCTTTTTAGTTACAAGACTGCATGCTATTCTTTTACTAGCAGAACTGTTACTTACTCTTTTTCTCCTGCTCTTGCTCCTCTAAAATGAATTTATTAAAATCGATTAATTGCTCATAAAACTCTAAAAGTCTTTTATTAGTTTCTAAATTACAAGGATAAATATCTATTTTAGGAGGAATAGCTAGTTTTACAAAAAAGAATAACTTTTCATCTAAAGTATAAGGATACTTTCGCTGATATAAATTATAAGTAGTTACTAAATCAATTGATGAAAAATTCTTTCTAAATAAGTTTTCAATATCATCACTTACTCTTCCTAAATGTGCTTGTTCTAAACTTATGAAATAACCATCATCTATCGGCAGAAAATGTGCTAATTCACACTTTCCATGACAGTAAACTAACCGTTCTCTTTCCTTATTCTTAACTGTTTCATACCACTCTTCTAATAAATCAGCTGCTACTCTTAACTGTCTATTAATGATACTACTATTTCTTAAAAATAAATATTCTGTCGGTAAATAGTATACTTTTGTTTCTAATTGTAAGATGATATCACGATAATAAGAGAATAAGTAATTTATCTCTTTTTTTGTACTTTCATAGAAATTTTTAACTTCATCTAAATTAAGTTTCTGATAAGTAGTTGTTTTATTCTGCCAGATAGTAAGATTTAAAACCAGTCTTTTACTAATTTCATCATCAGTTAAACTAGTTTTTTCAAAATAAGGAAATATTAATTCTTTATCAGTTACTTCTACCGGCTTTAAGTAATTATTAACAGCATGGTCATCAAGATATTTATAGACTTCTTCAATATTATAACTAGTTCGAGGTTTAATAAAGATTGTTTTATCAGGATAAGTTATTATCTTATTATTATCAACTAAAGTATATTTAATTGGTACTGACATCTTTTTTAGTCGTTGGAATAATTATTTTACTACCTACTGTTAAGTTTTCTAAATCATTATAATATGATAATTCTTCTCTTGATATTCCATAAGTTTCAATGATACTTTCAATACTATCTGTTTCTCTTAATAAATAAACAGAGTAAGTAGTATAAGTTTCTTCCGTATTAGCAAAAGCAGAAAAAATAGAATTCATCACTTTTGTATCTTGTGGTTCTTTAACTTCTTCTTTCTCTTCTTTTACCTCTTCTTGCATAACGGGAGTTGGTATTTCCTCTTGTTTTGGGAAAGGGTTCATAATATTATCAATTACTTTCTGACTTTCTTCTACTTCACTCTCTGATAAAATTTCTTTATTATCATCAGACTCTTCTTCTACTATTTCTTCTAGTTTAGGAGCAATCTCTTCATTTCGTTCTAGTACAGGTATTTCTTCTTCTGTTTCTTCTTCTAATTCAATAACTTCTCTTCCTTTAACTAAAACATCAATATATAAGTGAAGGGTATCTTCATTTCTAATATCATAAGTAAAATTATGAATAGAAATTGATCTATTATCTTCTTCTAAATCTTTCGTTAACATTATATCTACTGGAATAGCATATTGAAAGTCTTCTTCTAAAGTAGAAGCTTCTGTCATTTTATAAGTACCACTAACAATCATATCACCACTAATCGTACTTGGTCCTTGAAATGCTAGTGTATGTTCAAGTGAAATACTAGTTACTTCCCCTATCATTGTCTTAAAAGCAATTTCTTTTTCAAATGAAATAATCTGTTTCATATTTTCCTCCTCTAGTTAAGTCTATTCTAAGTAAGAAAAAATATGAAAACAAAAAAAGTCCAAAGAAGCGATAGCTTAGAACGATAAAACCTATACTTATATATAGGTGGGTGTGCATAGTCCAGCTTCTAGGATCCCTAGTCAATGAAAAGGTATTCAACACAGATGAACACTCATCAGCACTCCCTTATCGTCTCTTTAGTCGGTTTTATACTATTAAGCATCTCGAACATCTCTAGACAATTAAATTATAGCAAAGAAACATTTTAATAGCAAGAGTTTTACATCTTCTTAAAGGTCTTGGAAGTAGTTAAGTATGAGTTTAATTTTGCTATTTCTTGCTTTAAATACTTTTTCCTAGCAATATTTCTCATTTGTTTTTTATTTAAACAATGGCAAGGTAGGAGCTATTTTGCTAAAGTAATTAAGTAGTTGTTCAAAGTCATAATTTATCAGTGTAAGTTATGCATCCAAAAGATGATAATTTGAATAATCTTTGAAGTGTTCAGCTAGTTTCTGATTCTTTTTTAAAAATTCACTTACTTTAATCAGCTATTATCTCTTAAATTAAAAACAATTATGTCTTTCCATATAAAATTTTGGCTTAGTTACAATAAAAGCTCTTTCTAAACTAAAAATTGTATTTTTAAAATCCATTGTCTGAGAAAAAGATGATTGATAAATTCTATGCATATTGAGTTGAAACAAATGATAAGTTATAAAAATAAACTTCTTCATCGGTAGCTGTTGCTTTAATATTAGGTAGTCCAATCAAAATTAAATGTTAATCATTAATCACCTATTTCTATATTCTTTTATTTTTCTTTTTGCTTTAGTGGTTTTTACATATGAAAGCCATTCTTCACTAGGTCCTTTTCCTAAAGTATCATTTAATATCTTCACCCTATCTTTACTATGTAAAATAAAGTCAAAATCTACCATTTCATTATTTACTAAAGCTCCTGTCATTGAATTACCTAAACTGGTATGTATACGGTATGCAAAATCGACAACGGATGAATCTTTTGGTAACTCTATCGTTTCTCCTTTTGTCGTGTAAACATAGATTTTATCAGAAAACAGTTCTTCTTTTACCTGTTTTACAAAGTCTTGATTATCACTAAAAGCTTTATTTATTTCTAAAAGTGAATTAAAGAATTGATACTTTTCTTTTAAATCTTTCTGCATCTTATCTCTAGCATTTCCCTTATTAATATCCCAATAAGCTGTAAGTCCAAAAGAGGCAATTTTATCCATATCAAAAGTTCTTATCTGTGTTTGAACTAACCTATCATCAAGACCAAAAACAGTTGTATGTAATGATTGATACATATTTGTTTTAGGGGTAGAAATATAATCTTTAAATTTATTATTAATAGGATGATACTTAGAATGTACTAAACCTAAAGTATAGTAACAATTAGCAATATTATCAACCATTACTTTAAGAGATAATAAGTCATGAATATCATCTACATGATGACCTTGCTCTAATCTTTTATATATCCCATAAATATTTTTCGTTCTAACTTTTATCTCGTGCGGTATTTCTTTGTCACTTAGTATTTTATTGATAGTTACTAACATTTCTTCTAAACAACCAGTACTATCTTCTTCTACTTTTAACTTTATTTCACTTAGTTTTTTATATTTATCAGGATAAAGGTATTGCAAAGATAAGTCTTCTAGCTCTGATTTTAAGCGATAAGCTCCAATACAGTAAGCAAGTGGAACAAAAAGATCCATCGTCTCCATAGCATTTTCTTTCTGTTTAAATTCCGATTTGAAACCGAGTGTTCGCATATTATGAAGTCGATCTGCTAGTTTGATAATGATTATTCTAACATCTTCTGTAATACCAGTTATTATCTTCCTAGTATTAGCAAGATTTTGGGCTTGTTTAGAAGAAAAGTTAAGCTTACTAATCTTAGTAACACCATTAACTAGTTTAGCAACATCTTCATTAAAGTTTTCTTCTATTTCTTCTTTCGTAACTTTGGTATCTTCTAAAGTATCGTGAAGAAGTCCTGCACACAAAGTATCCCTATCAGCATGCATTTCTGCTAAGATATACGCAACATTTAAAGGATGGGTAATATAGGGCTCACCACTTTGTCTTGTCTGCCCTCGATGTAGATACTCTGCAAATAAATAAGCTTTTCTAACACTCTCTACTTCTTCAGTATTATAAGTCTTCACTACATTTAGTAAATCATCAATCGTAATATTCATAATAATTCCCTCCTAAAAAGAAAACATCATCAAGGTTTCCCTTTAATGACGTTTTCTAAACTTTTTTCTCAGGACTTAGGCAGAAGAAAAGATTTCCAGATATTAGTTTATCAAGATTTAGTAATGTATCAATTTTTGCTACCATTAAGTTCTTTTCCATACCTACTCCTAAATTTGTATTGATACTAATATATTACTAAGTTTTTTCAATGTCAATCTATTTTAGAGAATATTTTTCCTCTACTTCTTTTAAAAGTGCATCATCTTCAAAATAATTTATCTGCATTGCTCTTTTAACTTCTTCTAGCGTTTCTTTTGCTTTTGCTCTAGCTTTCTTAGTCCCTTCTTTTAAGACATTATAAACATATTCTGGGTTTTTAGCTAATTCTTCACGTCTTTCTCTAATTGGTTTTAACTCTTCTTGCAAGATATCATTTAAAAATCTTTTAATCTTCATATCACCTAAACCACCACGTCTATAATGATCTTTCAACTCGTCTAAGTTTTTATATTCTGGTAAATACTTTTCAAAAGAATCTTCTTTACAGAAAGTATCAAGATAAGTGAAGACAACATTTCCTTCAACTTGACCTTTATCTTCTACTCTTATATGATTAGGGTCTGTATACATAGCAAAAACTTTTCTTTTTATTTCTTCTGCACTATCTTTTAAATAAATACAGTTACCGATTGATTTACTCATCTTAGCATTACCATCAGTTCCAACTAATCTTTTTTCATTTTCATTAGAAGGAAGCATTGCTACTGGTTCTACTAGTGTCTCTCCATAAATAGAATTAAATTTTCTAACAATTTCTCTTGCTTGTTCAATCATTGGTAGTTGGTCATCACCAACAGGGATAACTGTTGCTTTAAAAGCGGTTATATCAGCAGTTTGACTTACTGGATAAGTGAAGAACCCAGCAGGAATACTCTCTTCAAATCCTCTTAGTTTAATTTCTTCTTTAACAGTTGGGTTTCTATGAAGTCTTGCTACGGTTACTAAGTTCATATAGTAAAATGTTAACTCTGTAAGTTCTGGTACTTCTGACTGAATAAAGTAATTTACTTTTTCTGGGTCAATACCACAAGCTAAGTTATCTAAAGCTACTTCAAAGATATTATCTCTTACTTTCTTTGGATTATCAAAATTATCTGTTAAAGCTTGCGCATCAGCTGCAAACAAATACATCTCATCATAATCACCTTCATTTTGTAGTTTTACTCTACTTTTTAAAGACCCTACATAATGACCAATATGTAAAGGACCAGTTGGTCTTTCACCAGTTAATACTATTTTTTTCTTTTCCATCTTTCTTACCTCTTTTCAAAATAAAAAATCCTATCCTATTAAAGGATAAGATTTAACTACTTATTGTGCCACCTTATAATAGCGTATACTTTACTATATACGTTTCTTTGTTAACGAAGGAACAACTCCGTACTAGCCTACTATTATTTCGGTAGTCTCTCATCAGTCCATTTAGTATAGTAAATTTGTAATTTCCCACCACCAATTACTCTCTTTAAAATTTAGTTATACCTACTACTCTGAATCACTGATTTATGTTTTAATTATAAGCA
>JAQXHT010000041.1 GCA_029007415.1 bacterium | reverse complement strand
GAGAGAAGGTCTACCAAAACCATTATCATCTCTTGGAATTGTTCCATTATTACGACGATTACCATTATCAGCACCACCATTTCCATTACCCGGTGGTAACTGTGGACCTTTATTAGCCCTAATATTATTTAAAGCATTATTGGCTTTTTTACTTAAATCAGCTAATTTCTTTGCTTGCCCTACTCCAGGAATAAAATTAGCAGCTTTATCAATCGCTTTACTTTTTTCATCATCCTTAAATGATGAATTAGGTTTTCTATTTAAACTATCTTGAAAAGAAGATGATGAGTGAGCAGGAGTTCTACCTCCGCCACTCGGTTCTCTTCTTTGAAAAGCACCAGTAGAAGGTGTATCATTAAGAAAAGATGAACCATTCTGACTACCACCTGGAACACCTTGATTAGGATTTTGACCTGTTCTATTATTTCCTAAATTATTTTGTCCATTTCTTTGTCCATTATTATTTTGGTTCATCTTTTCTTCACCACCTAACTACTTCTAAAATCCTCCACCATCACCAAATGATTCTAATTCTTCTTTAGTAACAACAACATTTATACGCATACGTCTATTTCCACAGACAAATAGCGCTTCCCCTTGTGAATATCTTTTAATACTATCTCGTTCATTATCATTTAAATCAATTAATAGTGATAAATCATCAACCGCTTGTTTTTTTAATCCCATAACAAGATAATATGATGAGTTATCAAAAATAGCTTTACCTTGTGTAATAACTGCAGGATCTGAAAAATCACTTGGTTGTTGAGTAATAATTATTGTACCAGTATTATATTTTCTAGCACGACGTTGAACTTGTGCTAAGAAATCAGCTCCTAATTCGTTATTAGCACCTAATAATACGTGAGCTTCATCAACCATCAATATTGTATTTACACTAGTATCAAGACATAGCCCCCAAGCAAAACGTAAAATATTGAAGAACAACGCATTCTTAGTATTTCCTTCTGAGTTCATTAATTCTTTAATATTGAATACCATAAAGTCACTATCTTTACGAATAGTTGTTTTTCCATCAAAGTAGAATTTAAGTTCTGTAACTAATGGCTTAATTTTCAATTGTAATCTTTGTAAGATATCTTTTTCATGAGTTTGTTCAGGCATTGATAAAATACGTCCTTTAATAGTAGCATAAACATCTGTAAATGTCGGATAATCATTACTAGTAAAGTGTGAGAAATCTGTATCAAAATCAATACCAAATCGTTTATAAGTATCTTGAACCACTTCACTAAACATTGTTAAAACATCTTCTGTGATAGATGGATCGTAATATCTCATAAAAGCTTTTAATGATTGTAAAGTTCTTGTTAAAACAGTATAACCAAGTCCTTGTTTAATTTCCTCCTCATCAGCATCAATAATAACTTCAAGAGGGTTAATCAAACCAAACTGACCACCTTTACCAATATCAACTGTATCTCCCCCGAAAGTTCTTGTAATTTCTTCAAGTTCGTTTTCAGGGTCAATCGCTACTATCTGACAACCATTTCTAATATGACTTCTTAAAATCAACTTAGCAGCCGTACTTTTACCACTTCCAGAAGTACCAAGAATTATCATATTAGCATTATTTCTATTATTTTCTTTTCTAATTTGGTATAAGAATTGGTTAAATAAAATTACACCGCCAGAGAAATCTACGCCTAATAAAACTGATAATCCTGGATCTTTAATACTATCAAAAATAAAAGGATACATAGCAGCTATTGTTGGAGAAGGAATTGGTGTACCAATTCTTTGTTCAACATCTTGAGATGGGAAAATTGGAATAATACTTTTAAGTACTTTCTCCTGTTCAAAGCGAAGAGAAATAGCACGTAGTTCCATCGCATCTAAATAGTTTTTAACATTAACTTTCTTAAGTTCAAGTTCTTCTTTCGTATCAGCTGTAATCATAATATGCATTTGGAAATCAAAAATCTTAGATTGACTAGAAGCAAGCATAGAAACGAAATACTCTAAGCTCTCAGCATCTTGTCTAATTTTTTCTTTAGCAGTTTGGTCTTTTTCTTGACGATACTTTTCTCTTAAATCAGCAATCTGTCTATTAATCATCTTAGACATCATACTAAATGGAACTGGAAGATGTTTAATAACAATTTTAATTCCACTCATAGATGTCAAAGTTGATAAATAACCAGGTGCTATATATTTAGGATAAGATACTACTGTTAAAATAGTAGCATACTTATCACTTATAAAGAAATCGCTTGGATTAAAATGTAACCCTTTAGGAGCTATTTGACTTTTTAAACTTATACTCATAATGGCATCACCGTCCCAAATTCAGTAGTTTTACCTCCATTTAAGAAGTTATCAAGAATTAGTCTTAAATCATCATTACTAACTTGAGAAGCATTAAGTCCACAACTAGCAAGACCATTTATTAAAAGACGAATTCTCTTTTGAAGGTTATCAGGATTTTTATCTTTAAATAATACATAATATTCTGTATCAACAATACTATTATTCATAAAAGTATTACCCTTTTCAATATCTTGCATTATTATCTTACGAATAGCAGGAGATGGTGTATCATTATATAAAAGTTGTAACTGTGACATATAAACAGATATATCAACAGGTCGATCTGCTACTACCAACCAAAATTCAAAATCAATCATATTATAAAAGTTTTTCAAACTGATTAAGACATTATCTTGTGCTTGCGCATCCAAGATAAAGATATTTCTCGGAGCAATTTTAACTCCAGTTACTTTATTTTTATCACTACAGACAATCATACCATTTTGAATAGATTCAACTGGTACCCAATCCTCTGTATAGGCACTACCTATTTTCTTTGCCATCTGATACACACCAACCTTTCCATACATATCTTTGTCTATTAGTTACAAAGGCATAACACTCTAGGATTATTGTTAACATATTATGGTAATTAGGGACAGGAATAATTAGGAAGGTACAAA
>JAQXHT010000040.1 GCA_029007415.1 bacterium | reverse complement strand
AAAGACAACTAATGCTTACCTTATTATCTATTTTTGGCGTAACAATGTTGTCAATAGGCAGTACCTTTGCTATATTTACAGTATCATCTAAATCTGCCGAATACAATGTAATTAAAACAGGTACTTTAAACATCAACTTTGCAGCAGATGCATCTTCAACCGTAGGACTTAATAATGCGCTACCAATGTCTGATACCAACGGTCTAGCACAGTCAGGAACTACTTTCACCATAACAAACACTGGAAGTTTACCTGCAAACTATTCCGTATCTTTAAAAGATGATACCGATATGGTTACGCAAGATAATTGTAGTGCTAAACAATTAGCAAAGACAAACATTAAATACAGTTTAGACGGTTCAACCGCCAGTCTTTTATCAACAGCAATTGATAGTGAATTAATAAGTGGAACATTAAAAGCCGGTGAGTCAAAAACATTTACTCTAAAGCTATGGATAAAAGAAGATGCAACCAATGAAGTCTTAAACAAACACTATCATGGGAAAATCGTTGTAGATGCAGTACAAGAAGGAGGTCCAGAACTTGCTACAACAAAACTAATCAAGAATGCAAATCCAGAGAGTCTAGATTATAACAGTGCTAGCGATGACCAAAAAAATCAGATGTGGACATTTACTCAAGAAGCAACAGAACAACTAGGAGCAACAACTGATTATCGCTATATTGGCGCAAACCCAAATAACTATGTTAAATTCAACGATGAATTATGGAGAATAATTGGAGCATTTGATGTCGATGATGGAACTGGAAAAATAGAGAAACGTCTTAAAATAGTTAGAAATGAATCAATAGGAAATTACTCATGGGATAATAAAGACACATCTACTGGTGCGGAAACTAGTGATGGAAAGAATGGCTGGATAGATGCACGACTTAATTATTTATTAAATGCAGGACATGAAAATGAAACATATGGTGGAAGTTTATACTGGAATAGAAATTCTGGAAATTGCTATGCTTTACAAAACAATTCAACAACTTCATGCGATTTTACAACAACAGGATTGACAGAAGTAGCAAAAGAAATGATAGGAGATGCAAAATGGTACCTAGGTGGTACTGCTAATTATGATAGTTCATCAAATGGATTAGTGTCACACTTTTATAAATATGAAAGAGGAACAACAGTATATAGTGGAAGAAGTACAAATTGGACCGGAAAGGTAGGACTAATCTATCCGAGTGACTATGGTTACGCAACAAGTGGTAACGATTCAACAACAAGAGCAATATGTTTGGCAACAGCAATCAAAACCATAAACAATGATTGTATTAGTAATGATTGGTTATTGCCAAGTGTTGGTTCAATATGGACAATTTCTCCGTATTCTTCCGATAGCAGTAGAGTCTTTATGATATATAGTGCAGGACAAGTTGATATTAACATCCCACTTTATGCGCGGAGACCGGTGTTACCAGTCGTCTACTTAAAGTCAACAATTAAGATAACATCAGGAACAGGAAGTAGTGACTCACCATTCATCTTGGGATAGAATAGGGAGGTACTAGAACCGCCGTCTGATGGGCGACGTCCATCAAGGCGGAGCTGTGACTTGTGTAAAAGTAGTGTGAAGAACACAAGAAAAAAATAAAGATGTTGTCCTAATGGCGTAATTGTTTGCGCCATTAGGACCGTTTAGAATTGGTTAATCTTTTGAGGTGTTAATAAGTATTAAAGGAATGAGATGTATGAGAAAGATTAGAAAAGGGAAAAGAGGTTTTACTTTTATCGAACTGTTAGCGGTGGTAGCAATAATTGGTGTTCTTGCTACCGTTACTATTGTGTCTCTTTCTAGTTTCTTGGCTAGTTCAAGAAGAAAATATTATCAATCACAAGATGATACTGCGGTTTTAGCTGGTAAGGAATATTTTACTGATTATCGGAATGAATTACCTAAAAATATTGGGGAGAAAACAGCTGTCACGATTGATACACTTTATACTAAAAAATACTTATCAGAATTAAAAGACCATAATGGTAATAGTTGTACTAATATAAGTAATAGTAAAGTTTATGCCCAAAAGATTACTTCTAAGGAATATCAATATTTTTCAGAGATTGATTGTAATGGTTATTCGATTGATAAAGATACAAAAGCTCCTGTTATTACTTTTAGTCCAAATAGGACGATTACTAATGGCAATATTACCGTTACAATGAGTGTTACTGATAATAGAGGTGTGGCTTCTTACTATTATGAAATAATGAAAGATAATATTTTATATAAAAAGGAAGAAGCAAAGATATATACTTCTCCTGTTAAGATTAATCTAACAAAAGAAGGAACTTATATTATTAAAGGTCATGCGATTGATAAGAATGGTAATATTGCTGATAAAACTTCTAATAAATATATAATTGATAGAACTGCTCCTGATTGTACGAAGTTTAAATTTAAAGCATCTACTACTGAAAAGACTTGGCAGAATAAAGATGTTAAGATAAAAATTACTCCGGATAATGATATTGCTAGATGGTCATTTAAGAATTGTTATTATCAAAAGAATGGTACTGGTATTTGTAAAGATGATGGTAAAGATATAACTGGTACTAGTAGTAAAATATTATCTAGTGGCGAAAGAGTTTATGGTAAAGTAATTGCTTATGATGAAGCGGGTAACTCTTGTTCAATTAATACAGGAGAATACTATATTGATAAAACTGCTCCTAATATTGATAGTAAAAGTATTACTAGTAGAAATAGTAATTATAATAGTTTATATGTCACAATTAAATTAACTTTATCAGATAGAGGTGATACTAGTAATAAAGTATATTATAGTTTCTCTAATGATAATAAGACATATTCATCTTGGTATAGTTATACACTGGGTACTACAGCTTCTACTAATTGGACACTAAGTGGTGACTATGATGGAAAAAATAGAACTGTTTATATCAAAGTAAAAGATGAGTTAGGTAATAGTAAAGTTGAAACACTTACTTACCGCGTATATAGTGAATGTAGTAGTACTTATAGCATGACTTCTACTGGTAGTTGTAGTGCTAACTATGGCTTTGGAACGGCGACTGAAACGAAAAAGTTCTATGATAGATATACTAATAACTATTGTAGTAGTACTAGTAATAATGTTTCTTGTTGTATAAACCCAACTACTTATAAGGGAAGTTGGTCAAGTTGTAGTGCTAGTTGTGGGGGAGGAGTTATGACTCGTAGTGTAACGACTTATAACTGTGATGGAACAACTTCTTACTCTAGTGAAACAACCTCTTGTAATACCCAGAGCTGTCAATCACCTAGATGTAGTAGTGTCTATTATAAAGACGGAACAAGTTGTAGTAATTCTTGTGGAAGTGGTACTTATAACCGACTAGCTTATGATTCTTATGATGATAGTAGATGCTATTCAGATGACTTATCAAGTGGTGGAAGTTATTGTTATTCAAGTAGTGGTTGTTCGACTACTCCAACAGCACCAAGTTTCAGCTGTGGAAGTGTTGGTAGTACCAAAAGTTATGCTGGTAAGACTTGGACAGTTATTTCTAATAGCGGTGGAGAGTGTAAACTAGCTTTAAATGAAGTTTCTAGTTCTTATGGGACTTACTATCAAGCTTCTAGTAAACTAAATAGTGAATATTTCTCTAGTGGTACACTATTAACTGATAAAAATAGTGGTAAGATTACTTCAATTAGTACTGATAGTAGTGGAGCAAGTGACATAAGTGGTATCTACTGGAAAGGTAGTGGTACTATTTATGATTCTAGTACTAGGTATAAATACTCTTGTCAAAAAACAGCTTTATTTTATGGTGGACATCAGTCTAAAGATGAAAATGATGATGATAACTATTACATATCTGGTTGTTTTACTAGGCCTTCAGCCACTACTTTTAGTTCTAGTGGAACGCATTCTATTTCAAATTATAGTAGTTACTATACAATTACCAATGGAACATATAATGAAACAGCTGCTACTACGCCACGAGATTATAAATATACTAGTCTTAATTTAACTGAATATACACCGGAAACCGTAGGTGAAAAAGTGGCTGGAAAAATGGATATAAAAATTGAACGCTACATTACTAATAGTGCTGATTCTAACGGTGATCCAATTTATAGTTCTTATGGTAAAAATGGTTATGCTCGTTCAAAAGACTTCTCTATCTATGCATGTGGTGGTTGGGCAATCCATGGAATTAAGTGGCACGAACTTAAATACTCAAGTGGAAGCTCTTTCACAGATTATCATAAAAGAGTGGATAGAACAGACAAAGGTGTTGCTAGAACTCTTAAATCAATATCTTATCGAGCAGCTGGATATGTAAGTGGTCTAGGTTCAATTGATACTATTCATCATGATAATGACAGTAGTTGCGTTTATGGTAGGTCAAAATATGAAATTATGAATGATGAGATTGAAATTAATTATCGCTTAACTATAACTGTTAAGACTAATTAGGAAAGAGGGATATTATGCGAAAAAAAGTAATTATAACTATTTTAACAATTGCTATTATCCTACTATTAGCAGGAGGAATTTCTCTTCTTATTAGTAGTAGTAATAAAAATAGTAAACTAGTAGATGAAATAATTGATAAGAAAAACAAAAAAGAAACAGAACTAGTCTTTGTAACTAGTAGTGATAGTGCTTGTTACTTATGTAGTGATGCTAAAGATATAGTAGATACTATTGCTAAAAAATATAACCTAAAGTTTATAAGTTTTGATAAAAGTAAATCATCTAGTGACTATAAGGACTTACAGAAGAAATTAAAAATAACTGATAAAGAAATTAAAGAACCAGCTGTTATCATTATAAAAGATGGTGAACTAAAGAGTATTGCTAACGAAATATATAATAGTGGTATCTTAAGAAGTATGCTAATCGAACAAGGGATTATTACTGATGAAACTAAAGATGATAAAGAAGTAACGATGGTGGAGACGATGGAGAAGTTTCAAGGAGAAGAAAATAGTTTACTAGTATTATTAGATTCTTCAACTAATAGTGTAGAAGCAAGAGAAGTTCTTAATAATCTAGCTAGTAAATATAATTTTACCTTTAGTCTAGCTTATTTTGATAGATCAGATGAAGGAATGTCCATTGCGACTTTCTTAAATCAAATGAATGGTGATGACCTTTTAGTTGTTCCATACTTTGCAGTAGTTAGTAATGATAAAATTCAAGAAGCGATTAGTACTACTTCTTCTACAGAACTAGAAGCTTTCTTAAAGAAAAATAAGATTATAAAGTGAGAAGTACTATGAAGAAGATAAGAAAAGGAAAAAAAGGATTTACTTTTATTGAGCTATTAGCTGTAATTGCTATTATTGGTATTCTTACTACGGTTACAGTTGTATCAGTTAATGGCTTAATGGCTAGTTCTCGAAGAAAGTATTACCAGTCACAAGAAAATACTACCGTTTTAGCTGGTAAAGAATATTTTACTGATTACCGTAGTGAACTTCCTAAAAATGTAGGTGAAAAAGAAGCTGTTACTGTTGATACTTTATATACAAAAAAGTATTTATCAGAATTAAAAGACCATAATGGTAATAGCTGTACTAATATTGGAAATAGTAAAGTTTATTCACAAAAGATAACAGCTACTGAATATCAGTATTACTCTGATGTTGAATGTAATGGTTACTCTGTTAATGATGATACGAAAGCTCCAGTTATTACTTTTAGTCCAGATAAAAAAGTTACTAATGGCAATATTACTGTTACAATGACTGTTACTGATAATAGCGGAGTAGCTTCTTACTATTACGAAATAGAAAAAGATAATGTCTTATATAAAAAAGAAGAAGCAAAGAAATATACTTCACAAGTTGATATAACATTCACCGAAGAAGGAACTTATGTTATTAAAGCTCATGCGATTGATACAAAAGGTAATATTGCTGATAAAACATCTAATAAATATGTAATTGATAGAACTGCACCCGATTGTAGTAAGATTGATTTAAAATCAGCTACTAGTCCAAAAACTTGGCAGAATAAAGATGTTAAGATAAAAGTCATTCCACATAGTGATATAGCTAAATGGTCGTTTAGAAATTGTTTCTATCAAAGTAATGGTACTGGTATTTGTAAAGATGATGGTAAAAATATAACTGGTACTAGTACGAAAACCTTAGCAGGTGCCAAAGGAAGTTTATTTACAGGAGATAATTATACTGATAATGGTCATGTTTATGGTAAAGTAATTGCTTATGATGAAGCAGGTAACTCTTGTTCAGTTAATACTTCTGAATATTATATTGATAAAAATCCTCCATCTATTAAAAATGTAAGTGTTACTAGTAGAAATAGTAATTATCATAGCTTATATGTAACTGTAAAATTCACTTTAACAGATAGAATTGATACTACTGGCAATAAAATATATTATAGTGTTTCAGAAAGTGGTAGTGTTAGTTGGAAGGAATATACAGTAGGAAGTGGTAGTGTATCAGTTAATTTAACACTAAGTGGTAGTTATAATGGTAAATTAAGAAGAATTTACATCAAAGCTAAAGATGAACTTGGTAATACTTCTACAATGCTTCATGAAGCATATATTGTTTATAATGAGTGTAGTAATACCTATAGTAGTACAACTACTGGAAGCTGTAGCACTAATACTGGTTTTGGAACAGCAACAGAAACTAAAAAATTCTATGATAAATTTACTAATAATTATTGTAGTAGTAGTACCAACAATGTTAAATGTTGTGTAAATCCCGCTACTTATTATGGTAATTGGTCAAATTGTA
>JAQXHT010000039.1 GCA_029007415.1 bacterium | reverse complement strand
GCTGACTTGGTAGCTGGTGTCAAAAGAATACAAGCTATTACGATTATGCTGAGTAATTTTATTTTCCTATGCTTTATCATTTTTTGTACCTTCCTTCATTCGTTTTTCTATCTTTTCATAATTTTTATTAGTCTTTACTTTGGCTAGTTGTTGCTTCTCACCATCTCGTAATTCTCTTGCATCTACCTTAAAACTGTAAGAAGTACTACTACCATAAAATCTTGTACAAGTTAGAAGACTTACTTGTTTATCACTTGAAGAAACATCAACATCTATATCATACATACTTTCTTTTTTTGCTTGATCAATGTATTCATCTTCTTCTTGCTCAGTATAAGTATCTTTATAAGAAGCTGATTGATCATTATCAATAAGTGATACTGCATAAATTCTATATAATGATTGTTTACCATTAACATCAGTATAAGCGATAAATTGATTTTCCTTAATAAAATCTAGATAGATAAAACTCATTAATTGCTCAAAGCCAGTCATTGTATCATCACCAACTATAGGCTTTCTGGATACATTTCTTATATTATGAGAAACGATACTTGGATGATTGGTTTCATCATCTGGTCTTGAATAAACTGTTCCATAACTGCCATCAACATTTTTATCCATATAGAAACCAGGACTTGTTATAATTATTGGCATATCAATATTAGTTCCTTCTACTCTAAGCCATCCTCCTATCCAGTTATCTTTATTTTTTGCATCATTTATCTCCGTCGTTCTATCGAGCATTTTAAATTTGCTCACTTTAGGACGAGATGATACAAAGTAAATAACTGTTGCTATAAGAAGAATTATCACTGCTAAGTAGATAACTTTCTTTTCTTTACTCATCTTTACACCTCACTACTTTCCAATTCTACAAATACTATTTGTACAATCATCAGATTTTACATAAGCGCTCTTTTTAAGATAAGCTCTTAATCTTACTCCTGCTGATTTATTAGTTTCTCTATAATAGAATGGTGTTGTTCCATCGGTTTCAATTAAAGTTTTGTTCTCTTCTTCTTTAGAAGAATCAATTAACCAATAAGAACTTGCTATTCCTTTTAACTTACCACTAAATATTTCAAATACTGATGGTACAGATAGTCTTACTTTATAGGTTTTCGTATCATGTTTTCCTTTATATGTTACATTTTTAGCATATATTGGTACTTCAATTTCTTTACTTACTAGATAACTTGTATCAATGTATTTGGATAAATCATTAGAAATTTGATAACCAATATTTCCTTGTTCTTTAGGATTATATATTTTTACTGAACTTGCAGTATTGTAAGAAATGTTAACTCTATCTCCTAGACCTTCTTCACCAGTATTTAAGTAGTCAGCCATTATAATCTCTGTTGTACCATCATCTTCTTTACCAGCTATTACCCAAGTATAACCTGAATAACTAATCTTCTGGCCTATGTCTAGTTTATTGACTTTCATATCTCTTTTTGCACTTGTTTCTGCCCCAATGATATAAGGGTCATCCTGTTCACCAGTTCCACTTACTATTTCTATTTCACTAGATAAAGTTAAAGCTGGTTTGATGTTCAATAAGATATTATCTTTATAAGCAGCTGATGAACTAGACTTGATTGACCATACTTCATTATTTTTAGTAAAGTTGTTATACCAAGTTCGTGCTGTACTATTTAAATAAGTATTACCATTTTCATCAAAGGTATTGTTATAATCTTCAATTGATAAGATTCCTATCTTTTTTAGAGAACTATATCTATCACAAGTTGTTTTAGTAATAGTTTCATCAGTTATTACATCATCACACCATTTGCTTGATACTATTAATTTTTTACTTTTACTATTTAAAAAACTATAAAAATATTTATTTAACCATTCATCCATATTACTATCTTCAAATCTACCATTCGAAGCATTATAATCGATATTTGCTAATGGACTATCACTTACAATAGTAACAGTATTATCTTTATTAACCCGAACTATTCTAAAGACCATATTATTAAACATTATATAATTATCTACTAATGTACCTTTATAATAATTGTTTGTATCTTGAGTAGCATTTTTAATGGTATCACTTAATTTTCTAACTACTTTGACTGTTCTAGTTACAGTTGTTTCATTTTCTAAAGAGTCATAAGCGGTATAAGTTATTTCATAAGTACCTATTTTATTAGAATTAACACTACCTTTGATATAAACATCTTCTATTTTTAATTCCCCATCTGTAGCATCACGAACATTGAAAACTCCTGGGTCAGTGAAAGTATCTCCGACATTAATCGTCATCTCACTTTTACCATTTAATTTTATTACTGGTCCAGTATAATCAACATTACTATGTATAGAACCACATTTCAAGTGTGTATAATAAGATTTTTCACCACTACTCTCATTCTTAATTTTTACATTGCTTTCTCTTATATCACAAAGATTGTTCTTTATCTTTAATTCATCTAAGTATTTCTGTTTGATAAGTGTTTCAAGCGAAACAGTAGAAACCCTTCCTACTTCCGTTGGTAGATTTCTACTATTTATTTCAAAATATCTTTTTCCTGCTTCACTTAATATTTTTTCATTATGTCTAAAGGCTTGATGTGGATAAAGGAAGAAATTCCATAATATATATAATACGGCAAGAACTATGACTACTAAGATAATTGTCTTTTTTAGTTTTTGTTTATCCATCTTCTTCGTCCTTTCTACTCTTTTATATGATAGGTATATTGTTTGCCATTTATCGTATAAACTAAATCAATTTTTGTAGCATTTTTAAGTGCTGCTGGGACTTTTAAGTAAAGTGCATTATTGGTATAATCTCTTGGAATAGCATTCTCACAGTCTACACTACTCGTTTTACCTTTCTTATCTTCATATTTAATTTTAGCATACTTAGTAGAAAAGTCAACAAAAGTTTTAGGGTCAAAATAGTCACTCATATAGTCGATTTGTAAAATCATTTTATTGTGAGCTGTGGCTTCATCTTCCATTACGCTACAACCAGAAGCATTACATTTGTAAGTATAATAATTAACACTATCTAAGATTTGATACTTCGTAAATTTGAAGTCTTTACTACCTATTTTCATCACTTGTTTCAATTTCTTTTCATCTTCTGATTTAATTTGTTGATAATCTTTTACTTTAAGTCTTACTTTTCTTAAAAGGAACGATTTGTCAAGTCCTTGATAATATAACATATACCTTCTTTTCCACCATTTACTTTCAACACGATAGATAAGTGTAAACTCCTTTGTTTCATTGTTAGCAAATTCAGTATCATCATAAGTATGTCCGTATTGTGAGAAGTAGGTTTGATATTGAGGAGCTCTTTCTCCTTCTCTACTTCTATTCATCAAATGAAATCTATCAGTATACATTGATCTATTAGTACCTAAGTTCTTAACAGCTAGTTTTACGATTACGTAAGAGTATTTCGAATCTTCATCAATTAAGTCTCCATTTGATTTACGATTAGTTAAGTAACTATCTTTAACTGTTATTTGGTAAAAATTAGATTGGAAAGTATCACCTTCTTTGTAAATACGGTGTAAAATAGCAAAGTAATAATAAGTATAAGAAACAAGATAAACAGCAATGATAGTAAATACAGCATTTAAGATAAATTTATGTTCTTGATAAAAGTATTTAAAGTTACGCAATAGCTTATTGAATGTTCTAATGAAGACATCTTTATCAAACTCAAAGTTAAGTTCAAATTCTTCTCTATCTTCTTCTTTTATTTCTAAATATTCCTGATCATTTTTAAAACCGAATTTATTAAGGTCTATTCCTAAAGTACGAAGAATTAATAATAAGAAAACACCAAATTGTAAAAAGTAAGCGATAAATAGTAAATCTCTACCTGCCATAATTCTAGTTATATCTGATGCATCATTATAACCTGTAAAGAAATTTCTAACATAAAGCATTGTTACTAACAAATAGATATAATTAAAAAATGGAAATAAATAAATCTTCCATGGTTTCTTTTTATGTCTTAATAAAACCATTAAAGCGAGGAAAATACCAAGACATAATAAAATGACGAATACTGGTAAAAATCCGACATAACGAGTAATTGATTCTAAGTCTTGGTTGTAACTTTCTGTTCTTATAAATTCACTAACAAAAGTACGCAATACACTTGTCTTATAGAACAAATAAAAACAAAGTCCTAGTAAAAAAAGGTGAATTCTTTGAAAATATTGAATTAAAAATGCATACGGTTTTCTCAAGACCATACTATCACACCCCTTATTATTATCATTTTTAGTATAGCAAAAATATTTTAAGTTGTAAATTATTTACAAATAGTATTTTTGGTTGTTATAATTACTTGTGAGGTGTAATAAATGAATAAAAAGAAAATCATCTTTTTGGTTATATTAGTAGGTGTTTTATTTCTTACTGGTTGTAAGAATAATTTAAATACGGTAAAGGAAATTGACTTTACTACTTTACAGAATAAGATTGAAAATAAGGAGACGTTTATTTTAGAAATTATACAAACTGGTTGTTCACATTGTGAAGAATTTTCTCCCCGATTTAGAACTGTTTTAGGCGATTATGATTTAACTGGTTATTCAATTAATCTTTCCAATCTAACAGAGGAAGAAAAAAATAAGTTATATGAAATAACTGAAGTTTCGGGAACTCCAACTGTTTGTTTCTTTAAAAAAGGAAATGAAGAAGTCATGAACAAGATTGTTGGAGCTGTCAGTAACAAAGAAATCTACAATAAGCTAAAAGATGCCAAATATATAAAAAATTAAAGACAAAAAAAATAGGATTTAAGTTAAAGTCCTATTTTTTCTTTTTAGCATCAAATTTCTTTCTTTCTTCAGTATTTAAGATTTTCTTACGAAGTCTGATATTATTTGGTGTTACTTCGATTAATTCATCAGAGTTAATATAGTCAAGAGCATATTCCAAAGTAATTGGACGAGGTCTTTTTAAAACTACTGTGTGGTCACTTCCAGCTGCTCTTGTGTTAGTTAATTGTTTTCCTTTAGTAACATTAACAGCAAGGTCGTTATCTCTATTACATTCACCAATAATCATTCCTTCATAAACTTCACGACCTGGTTCAATAAACATAATACCACGATCTTCTAAGTTTCCAATTGAATAAGCAGTAGCTTGTCCACTATCAACTGATACTAAAACACCAAGTTTTCTTTCACCAATTTCAACACTTTCATATGGTTCATAAGAAGCAAAAGTATGATTGATAATTCCATAACCTTTAGTCATTGTCATGAAATCAGTCATAAATCCTAATAAACCACGAGATGGTACTTTATAAGTTAATCTTGATTGATTTTCAAAGTTTTCCATATTAAGTAGTTTAGCTCCACGTAGTCCTAATTGTTCAATTACGGAACCAACACAGTCTTCTGGTACTTCGATTTGCAAATCTTCCCATGGTTCATATTTAACACCATCAATTTCTTTAATAATTACCTTAGGTTTAGATACTTGAAGTTCAAAGCCCTCACGTCTCATATTTTCAATTAATATTCCTAAATGTAATTCTCCACGACCAGATACTAAGAAACTGTCATTAGTAGCTGTCTCAACTTTTAAACTTACATCTTTTTGCGTTTCTTTTAAAAGTCTCTCTTCAATCTTACGAGCAGTAACTAATTTACCATCACGTCCTACGAATGGTGAAGTATTAGCACCAAAAGTCATTTGTAGTGTTGGTTCATCAATATGTAAGATTGGTAATGGTAAAACTTGTCCTTGAGAACAGATTGTTTCACCAACAGAGATATCAGCAAGTCCAGCAATGGCAACAATATCTCCAGCTTCAGCATGGTCTATTTCTATTCTACTATAACCGTAGTAACCAAATAGTTTTTGAATACGGAAAGCTTTAGTACTACCATCTAATCTAACACAATTAACCATTTCACCTGTATGAATTTCACCATTATGAACACGACCAATTCCAATTCTTCCAACAAATTCGTTGTAATCTAATAAAGCTGGTTGGAATTGTAATGATTTGGTATTATCTCCTGTCGGAGCTGGTATTTCACTAATGATTAAATCAAGTAATGGTTCAAAGCCTGGTTTTTGAGTAGAAATATCATCACTTAAACTACAAGTTTCATTTAAAGCACTAGCATAAACAACTGGAAATTCTAATTGACTTTCATCAGCACCTAATTCGATAAATAAGTCTAAAACTTCATCTACTACTTTAGAACAACGGGCACTTGGCTTATCTACTTTGTTAATAACAACGATGGGTTTTACTTTTGCTTCTAAAGCTTTCTTTAAAACAAATCTAGTCTGTGGCATTGCCCCTTCATAAGCATCCACTACTAATAATACGCCATCAACCATATTCATAATACGTTCAACTTCCCCACCAAAGTCAGCATGTCCTGGGGTATCTAAGATATTGATACGATAATCTTTATAGTCAAGAGCAGTTGTTTTAGCAAGAATTGTAATACCACGTTCTCTTTCTAGAGCATTTGAATCCATTGAAACGTTACTTACATCTTCATTATCTCTAAACATTCCTGATGTTTTTAAGATTCCATCAACAAGAGTTGTTTTTCCATGGTCAACGTGCGCAATAATTGCTATGTTTCTTTTTTTCATATATATCACACTCCAAAATACGTTCTAAATTATAACATAATTTTTTAATAATTACTAGCGATTATACTAAAATAGTACTGATTTTTTTAATCAGTACTATTTGGTATATCAATTATTAATTATTTTGTACCATTTATTTGGCTCATTACTTCATCAGCAAAGTTCTCTTCTTTTTTCTCAATTCCTTCACCTACAGCATAACGAACCATTGAAACGATTGATCCACCATTGTTTTTAACAAATGTACCTACATTTACACTTGAATCTTTAATAAATTCTTGTTCTTCAAGACAAATTTCTTTATAGAATTTGTTAAGTCTTCCAGTTACCATTTTTTCTGCTATATCAGCTGGTTTACCTTCATTCATAACTTGTTCTTTAATTACTTTACTTTCATGATCAACCATATCAGCTGGTACATCACTTCTAGTAGCACAAACTGGTGCCATAGCAGCAACGTGCATTGCAACATCTTTTGCTACTTCTTCATTAGTATTAGCAAGAACTACTAATGCACCAATTCTTCCACCCATATGTAAATAGCTTCCAAATACTTCATTATCATTCTTAGTAACTAATTCATGACGACGGAAAGATAATTTTTCACCAATTTTTGCAGTTAAAGCAACTAATTTGTTTTCAATTGTTTCTCCATTATCGTTGAATGCTAATACTTCTTCATGAGTCTTTAAGTCATTAGCTAAGATTGTGTTAGCTAAGTAATCAACAAAGTTTGTAAATTCTTCATTTTTAGCAACAAAGTCTGTTTCTGAATTTACTTCTAGAATAACTGCTTTATTACCGTCAGTAACTATTTTACAAAGTCCTTCAGCTGCTACACGACTAGCTTTCTTTTCAGCTTTACTGATTCCTTTTTCTCTTAACCAGTCAACAGCTTCGGTCATATTACCATTAGTAGCTTCTAGTGCTTTCTTACAATCAAGCATTCCAGCACCAGTTTTATCTCTTAGTTCTTTTACATCACTTGCTTTAAACATAATAAATTCCTCTTTCTATAGTAAATAATTGATTATCATAATTAAGCTGCTAATTTTTCGATAATTTCAGCTTTTTTAAGTCCTGCTACAGAAATATTTTTTTCTTTAGCTAAATCTTTTAATTCTGCTACTGTCATTTTATCATAATCTACAGTTTCAGTCTTTACTTCTTCTTTTTTTTCTTCTTTAGCTTCTGTTTTTACTTGAGCAGTCTTTTCAGCCATTTTTTCTTTTCTCTTAGCATCTTTTGCTTTATCATCTTCAGAAACATAATCAATTACTTCATTACCATTAGCTTCTGCAATAGCATTAGTTAATGCTCCGATTACTAATTTTACTGAACGAACGGCATCATCGTTTCCAGGAATTACATAATCAACCATATCAGGATCACAGTTAGTATCTACAATACCGAATACTGGGATTCCTAAAATTCTTGCTTCTTTAATAGCTATTTCTTCTTTTCTTGGATCTACGATAATTAAAGCATCAGGAATTTTTTTCATCTCACGAATACCACGTAAGTTTTTATTTAACTTTTCGTATTCTTTTCTAAGTCCTGCTACTTCTTTCTTAGGAAGTAAATCAAATGTTCCATCAGTTTCCATCTTTTCGATTTCTTCCATTCTTCTGATTCTTGATTTGATAGTTTTAAAGTTTGTTAAAGTTCCACCTAACCAACGTTCATTGATGAAATACATATTTGTACGAGTAGCATTTTCTTCAGCTGCTTCTTGAGCTTGTTTCTTTGTACCTACAAATAAAACCTTTCCATCATTTTCAGCTATTTCTTTTAATGCTGCATAAGCTTTTTCCATACATTTAGCTGTTTTTTGTAAATCGATAATATAAATATCATCTCTTGTAGTGTAGATGTATTCCTTCATCTTAGGATTCCATCTTCTCTTTTGATGTCCGAAATGAACACCTGCTTCTAATAAATAATTCATTGATACAACTGTCATATTAATTTCTCCTTTTCGTTTTTAATATCTTCTATTTTGTTCTAAAGACTACCACCATTTCTGGCACTAGGCAATCTAATTCCAAAATATGTTTATTTATTCAATTCTGCAATGATTTCAGCTTTTTTAAGTCCTGTTACAGAAATATTTTTTTCTTTTGCTACTTCTTTTAATTCTGCTACTGTCATCTTATCATAATCTACAGTTTCAGTTTTTACTTCTTCTTTTTTTGTTTCTTCTTTCTTAGCTGTTGTTTTTGTAGTAGCTACTTTCTTTTCTCCTTTAGCAACATTAACTAATTCTGTAAATGCTTTAGGATCATTAATTGCTATTTCTGATAACATCTTACGGTTAACTTCTATTCCATTTTTAGTTAATCCATTGATGAATTTTGAATAACTAATATCATTTAAACGACATGCTGCGTTGATACGAGTAATCCAAAGTTTTCTGAATTCTCTTTTCTTTTGTTTTCTATCACGGAAAGCATATTGTCCTGAATGCATTAATTGTTCTTTAGCTGTCTTATATAATCTATGCTTACTTCCAAAATATCCTTTTGCTTGTTTTAATACTTTTTTATGACGAGCTTTTGTTGTTGCTCCATTCTTTACTCTTGCCATACTTTCTCCTCCTTCATCTCATTTTAAAGAACATTCTTTAAACGATTTTGATCTGCTTTACTTAAGTTAGATCCTTTTCTATTTTTACGATTTGCACTAGCTGGTTTGTAACCAGTATTGTGACGACTTCCTGGACGTCCAATTTTGATATCATTTTTACGTTTTTTGACTACTTTTGCTGTTCCCTTATGTGTTTTAATTTTTGGCATAATTTATTCCTCCTACTTATCTTTTTTTGGTACTAACATCATCGTCATATTACGACCGTCTAATTTTGCACTTTCTGCTACCTCAGCAAATTCACTTGCTCTTTCTGCAAAACGCTCTAAGACCTCTTTACCAAGTTCAGTATGTGCCATTTGTCTACCTTTAAAACGAATACTAAGTTTTATCTTATCTCCTTTTTTAAGGTATTTAATAGCATTTCTTAATTTTGTCTCGAAATCTCCTACATCAATTACAGGAGACAAACGAAATTCTTTTAACTCTGCTTGACTGGCTCTTTGTTTTTTTAAAGCATCTTTTTCTTTCTTTTGTCTTTCATAACGATACTTATTATAATCCATTACCTTACAAACAGGTGGATTACCATTTGGATTCATAAGTACTAAATCAAGATTGGCATAGTTAGCTAGTGTTCTAGCATCGCTTATTGATTTAATTCCTACTTGTTCTCCATTTGGACCAATAACTAATACTTCCTTGGCTCTAATCTCATCATTAATCATTAGACTGTTCTTATCTTTTGCGATAATTAACACCTCCATAAATTAAGAAAAGTGGATAAATATTTATCCACTTAAAAACCAATACACCCTTATTAAGATTAATATGCTGGCTTTTGACCTATCGCCTCTATAGGGCTAATCAGGTGGATAAAAATCTCTTTCCTTTTCTTTAACTGCTAATATTATATGCAATAAAAGTCAAAAAGTCAAACAAAATCGTAAAAAAAGTTTGACTTTGTAATTATTACTACTTTAGTTTACTAGTTTCATCAATTTTTTCTGGTTCAATACCAAGTTGTTCATAAAATTCATCTAGCTTTTCTACCGAATCACCTAACATATCAATTATTGGTAGACCATCACTATATAATGATAATTCAAAATAAGCACTATCTTCATTAGTTATTATTTCATTAATCTTTGAATAAATACTTTTGATATATTCTTCTTGATTAGAAAGTGCTTCACCACTAAGTGCAACCACATATGAGATAGAACGATTTCCCCTATTTGTTACACAACTATTATTTTGAATAAGAGAAAATCCTTGTTTAGTTAAACTACCTATTTGTGAATAATAATAGTGATTATAATCGTAATTAACATTACTATTTTTCCACCAATCACTAGCAATTATTTCTTCTTCAAAACACTTTTCATGTTTTTCATGAGTAGTTTCTATCTCTTTTGGTATCATTAGACAATGACCAAAAGAATGAGTTGTACCGTTTGGCTCTACAATAACACCTTTTACTTTATCTATATCAACCAACTATTATCACTCCTACCACTAACGACTTCTTCCTTTTTTATCTGCAAAAGAAATACCAAGTTGTTCATAAAATTCATCTACATCGTAAATAATATCATCAAGTGCTTCTTCACCATCATCATAAATCATTCCTTCTACATAACAAGGCTCAGAAACACCTTGAACATCCTTTATAATAGGATAAATATTTTTAAAATAAGTACCAATATTTGGTATTGAATCTTTAGCAACTTGTATACTATAACAGTAATAATTAGTTCCGCTAGGATTAACCATACTATGATTTATAATAAAAGAAAAACCAAGTTTAGTCATATCAGGTATTTGACTAAATAACGTTTCATTCTCTTTATAAGGATAATTATATTTTTTAAACCAATCTTTAGTTAATACTTCTCTTTTAAAACTAGGATCATGAGTTTCATCATCACTAATGTCTAAAGTCATACGACATTTTCCAAAAGAATGAGCTACTCCATTAGGTTCTATTACTACACCCTTTAGCTTATCTATCATATTATAACCACCTCTTTATTCTTATGTTTCATAGCTTCCTTCATAAAGTATTCAAATATTCTTACTGAGTTTATATCAGTATCTAACATTAATTCTGGATGCCACTGTACTCCCATACAGAATGGGTAGTTTTTAAGTTCTATGCCTTCAATAACACCATCTTCTGAAAAAGCAGCGGTATTAAAATTATCATTTTTTAAAGCTTCTTTAGAATGAAAACTATTAACAGCTATTTCTTCTTTATCAATAATTTCGTAAAGCTTACTATTTTTACTAATTAAAACTTTATGAACTGGTTTAGCTTCATCTTCTCTTACCCAAGCGGTATTGTGAAGTTGTTTATTTTCTACTTCTTTTAAAATAAACTCTTCTTTATGATAATTACTTAAAAGTTGCATTCCAAGACATACTCCTAAAACTGGCAAACCTCTCTTAAGAGCTTCTTCTAAGATAAAGAAGTCATAAGGACTTATTTTACTTCCTCCTGGGATGAAAAGTCCATCGCACATATCTAACCAATACAAAGCAAGACGTTTTTCTTCTTCTGTTGGAGCAACATAATCACGATATTTTGTATCATAGTATTCAATATTTTGCATTGGACATAAAAGAAGTGGATTACCACCCATCTTCAAAATAGCGGTCCTTGTACTATCAAAAACATAATTTAAAGCTCTACCTCTTTGATTAGCATCATATCTTGTAAGTATTCCAATTATTGGTCTCATTAGAATTTAACTCTTTCTCTTATATAGTTTTCTAGCTCATCAAGTTTTACTACTACTTGTTCCATTGTATCTCTATCTCTTACTGTCACAGTATTGTTATTTATAGTTTCATCATCAACTGTTACAGCAAATGGCGTTCCGATAGCGTCTTGACGTCTATAACGTTTTCCAATAGATCCTGTTTCATCATAAGCAGTCATAAAAGCCTTACTCAATTTTTCATATATTTCATTTGCTTTTTCACTATGATATTTTTTAGCAAGTGGTAAAACTGCTACTTTATATGGAGCTAAGTATGGAGTTAGTCTCATTACTTCACGTTCATCACCATTTTCTAATTTTTCTACTGTATACGCATTATCTAAAACAGCAAGAACTGCTCTATCACAACCAACTGTAGATTCAATTATGTATGGTATAAATTTTTCATTAGTTTCAGGATCCAAATATTCCTGAGAAACACCCGAAAATTGTTGATGACGACTCAAATCAAAATCTGTTCTATTGTGTGTCCCATTAATTTCTCCCCAACCGAAACAGAAATTATATTCAATATCACACGCTTCTTTGGCATAATGAGCTAATTTTTCATGATCGTGAAATCTCAATTTTTCTGCTGGAATTCCCAAATCTAAAAAGAATTGTTTAGCATAATCTTTAAAGTATGCATAAAGTTCTGAGTCAGTTCCCTTTTTACAGAATGTTTGATATTCCATCTGTTCAAACTCTATAGTTCTGAATGTAAAGTTTCCTGGTGTTATCTCATTTCTAAAGGCTTTCCCAATCTGGCCAATAGAAAATGGTAATTTACTACGCATAGATCTTTGAACGTTTAAAAAGTTAACATATTCACCTTGAGCGTTTTCTGGTCTTAAATAAATAGTGCTCTTAGCATCTTTTACAACACCTCTTTGAGTCTCAAACATTAAGTTAAATTCTCTTATATCGGTAAAGTTACTCTTACCACATTTTGGACAAGGTACTTTATTATCTATTAAGTATTTCATTCTTTCTTCATTACTCATAGCATCCCCTATTGAAGAGTTAGAATAATCATTAATTAAATTATCTATTCTGTGTCTTGTTTTACATTCACGACAGTCTGCTAAAGGATCAGAAAAACTACCAACATGACCACTTGCTTCCCAAACTTTTGGATGCATTAGTATTGCAGCATCAAGTTCATATGCATTTTTTCGTTCCTGTATAAATCTCTTTCGCCATGCATCTTTAATATTATTTTTTAAACGTGAACCAAGTGGACCATAATCCCAAGTATTAGCAAGACCACCATATATTTCACTTCCTTGAAATACATATCCATATTGTTTACAAAAAGCCACTAGCTTTTCCATTGTCAATTTTTCCATAAACTTCCTCTTTTCTTTCTTATATATTATAGTAGTTTTTTTATCTCTAAACAAGATAAATCTTTATCATTATTATATACACTTAATATTTATTTTCTAACATTTTAAGCGATAAATTTTGGTAAAAAGATAATTATTCCTATGATACTAGCAAAAATACAAGCGATTAAGACTGCTCCAGCAGCAGCGTCTTTAGCAAGTTTTGCTTTCTTATCTTTCTTTAATGTTACTAAATCAACAGTACTTTCAATAGCAGTATTTATTAGTTCTAAACTAAAAACTAAGGCGAAAAGTAGCAAACAAATCAACCATTCAGTCACAGATAACTTAACATATATACCAGCTATCACTACTAAAATAGAAACTAAAAAATGGATGAACATATTTCTTTCCTTTTTTAAAGTAGCAATAATTCCTTCTATCGCATATTTGAAAGAAAAAGTTAATTCTGTTTTATCTTTGTCTTCCTTGATAAAGTTACTTTCATAAAACATTAGTAGTGCAAATAAATAAGCAAGTCCTAGTGTTATTCCTCCTAAAACATCTGTTAAATAATGAACTCCTAAGACTAATCTACTAAGTGGAATAGTTACTATTAGGAAGATTAATATTCCAATCTTTAATTTTCGGTGCTTAACATTTTTATCTTTTAAGAGAAGATAAAGTAAAAATCCATAGAAGGATACTGCTAAAAATGAGTGACCTGATGGAAAACTATAATCTTTCAAAGTCATCTGTCCCATAATTGGTCTTTCCCGTATAAAAATATTTTTAGTAAGAAAAACAATTAAGCCACTACCTAACAAGTCAAGAAAAAGAAATGTTCTTTTTTTATTAGATTTCAATAAGAATACTAGAAAGAACAAAACTATTATCAAGCCTTCAAAGGAAGCAAAAAATGATAATAAAGTTGCAAATGCTAACAAGAGATTATTCTTAATTGATATTAGGGAATAATATAATAATAAATCTTCACGCATAGTTGCTCCTAGTAACACTGAAGTTGCTATTAAAATGAAAGCAAATAACGCAATAATTATATAATTTTTCAAACGATATTTCATAATAATTTACTCCTTTAACAACGATAACGTTGCCTTTAAAGTTTTTCGACTTTTTAAATAAATTCCTGTATACCTATCATAATATTCTTCTAAAAAACGATAAATTTCTTTATTTGTTTCTTCAGAAACGGTTATTTTGGTAATTTTATTTATATCTATATAGGCGTACATTCTAATTAGTTTAATTGTTTTCTCACGATTATAACCTCTATTCTGATAACAAGAATTACAAACAAATCCTCCTAAAGTTGCATCTAGAGCAACAATATTTATCTTACTACCACAAGATGAGCATTCATCAAGAATAGGTGTTACACCAAGATAGGTTAAGTATTTCAATTGAACGATATTAGTAATTGTTTCTGGACTTAAACCATTTTCTATCTTATTTAGAGCACTAATTAGAATAGGCATTATTTCTTTACTATCACTTTGACTAACTACTTGATTGGTTAAATCTAATAGTAGCGTTGCATAACTGATACTTTCTAAATTCATCATTATTTTTGGATAAGCATTAATGACATCTACACTAGCCAAAGTGGATATGCCATTTTCTCTATAATAAAAATGAAAAGTGCCATAAAGAAGTTTTCTACTTACTCCTCTTAATTTACTTTTCAAATTACGACAGCCTTTTGACAAGATACTAATTAGACCATATTCTTCTGTTAGAACTTTTAAGATTTTACTAGAATCACTATAGTTAACTTCTTTTAGAATTATCCCTTTCGTATCTACTATTTTCATCTTTATCACTTTCCTCTAATCTTTTATTAAGAAGAAAATACCTAATGTCCCCTGTTTCTTTAAATAATTTCCAAATTAATTTATCCACTATATCACCTATTATTAATATGATAGAAAGAAACTTTTTTTATTCATTTTCAAAGCCGAATTCTTTTAAATATTTTTCTTCTTCTTTCCAGTTTTCAATTACTTTTACATAAGTTTCTAGATAAACTTTTTTACCCATGAATTTTTCCATTTCATATCTTGCTGATGTACCGATTTTCTTTAGCATACTACCATTTTTACCGATAATAATTTTTTTCAAAGGAAGTCGATCAACTACTATTAAAACTTGAACTTTGATGAGGTCTTCTGTTTCTTTATAATTTTCTACATAACAAGTAATAGCATGTGGAACTTCTTCTCTTGTTAATTGCATAGCTTTTTCACGGACAAATTCAGCCATAATGAATTTAGTTGAAACATTGGTCAAAGCATCATCTTCAAAAATCGGGTCACTATCAGGCAAATACTTTTTAAGTGTTTTTACTAAATCATCAAGGCCATCTTTTTCTAAAGCTGATATAGGTATGACTTCTTGAAATGTAAAATCTTTAGTAGCTTTATCTATTGTTTTAAATAGAGTTTCCTTCTCGATTTTATCAACTTTATTCAATAGTAAAAATACGGGTACATCTTCGGTTTCTTTAATTTTATTTAGAATAAATTGGTCACCTTTACCAAAACCAGTTTTAGCATCTATCATAAATAAAATTATATCTGCTTGGTTCATATTTAAATAAGCGGTTTTATTTAGAACGTTTCCTAATTTATGAATTGGTTTATGAATACCTGGTGTATCGATGAACACAATTTGTGATTCATCATCTTGATAAATTCCTTCTATACTGTTTCTAGTAGTTCCAGCCTTATCAGTCGTTATTGCTAAATGAATATTTAAAAGTCCATTTAGTAAGGTACTTTTTCCGACATTTGGGCGTCCCATAATTGTTACAGATCCACATTTTTTCATCAAAACATCTCCACTATCTTTGGTATATATATAATTGCTAAAGTACAAACGCTCATTATTACGAAAACAAATTCAGCGGCACTAGCGGTATCTTTAGCTGCTTTGGCAAGAGGATGAATCTCCCTAGTTACAAGATCAACAACATTTTCTATAGCTGTATTGATTAGTTCTGCTCCAACACAACAAGCAATAGAAATAATAACAAACAGCCATTCAAATAGTTCTATCTTAAAGACAAAGCCTAGAATAACAATACAAATAGAAGTGATTAATAAAACCATTAAACTTGGTTCTGACTTATGAGCAGTTATCAAACCTGAAATGGAGTTTTTAGTGGCATTTATTATTCTTCTTGGACCAAATTTTCTATTTTTTTCTTGTAATTCCATACTTTTCTAAGACCTCCTCTTGTTTTCCAAACATTATTTTTGCTTCTTCTTCAGTTTGGTGGTCATATCCTAATAAGTGATAAAATCCGTGTACTGCTAAAAAACTAAGTTCTCTTTCTAGACCGTGTCCATATTCTTCAGCTTGTCTTCTGGCAGTATCGATACTGATATAAACATCCCCAAGTACTCTTGCTCCAGCTGGTAACTTACAAATATCGTCATCTTCTAAAGCGAAAGTTATTACATCAGTTGGTCTATCGATATGTCTATATTCTTTATTTAGTTTCCAAATGTAATCGTCATTTACTATAATGATATTCAATTCGGCTTCGACTTTCTCCATTTCCATTGCTGTTTTTATTACTTTTTCTACAGTTGCTAAGTAAGGAACATCGTCCTTTGTTTCATTATAAATTCCTATTTCTTTCAAAGTTCATCACCAACATAAGTTTAACAAATTTCCAAAAAATTGTCATCTATATCATTTTAATTTTCACCTAAAAAACACATAAAGCTTGAAACTTTATGTGCCAGTATTAAAGTATTATTCTAACAAACCCTATCAATAAGAGAATTGCTATTATGTTTAACATCCATTCTTTAGAAAATAATGGTTTATAGAATTCTCTTATTTTTAGAAATAGAATATATATGTAGAAACCTAACATTCCACCGATGGTATTTAAAATTATGTCATCAATATCAAACACTCTTCCAATCATTAATTGCGTAGTTTCAATAGAAATTGATGCTATCAAGGTTAAAACTAGGATTGGCTGATATTTATTTTCTTTTAATATGTAACTGCAAAAGAAACCATAGGGAATAAACATTACTACATTACCTATAACATTTTTTATAAATAATCTGCTTCCAATTGAATACCTAAAAATTTCTTTAAAAGGAATAAAGTTGTTATTTGTCACATAGGTAGTATCTTGAAAAGTAACGACTTGAAATAAACAGAGAATATAAATCATAAAGAATAGTGCTAATACTTCTTTATATAAAACTATTTTTCTCTTATTTTTAATAATATCAGCAATTCGTAAAGAAACAGCAATTATTACTGATAAAATAACCATTGGTAAACTAAATTCTAGAACACTCTCAATAGAATTTCCAAGACTATTTAACATAACAAGTACCTCATTCTTTCTGATTTTCTAAAGTAATATCAATATTTTCTAGTGATGAATAACTAGTTATATCTTCTTCTACTTTGAAAAACAATTCTACTTCTATTCTATCAGCACTTGTCTTTTTTTTCAAAACATTTATTGATAATATTTTGATATCATTACCTAATCGCTGCTTTAATTTTTTGATGGCTAGTTGTTCTATTTCTTTTTGAGATGATTTATTTTGATAAGTTACTTGTTTGATGTTTATTTCTTCTTTTTTAGTGAAACTTATTCGAAATGGTATCAGGTTGTTATGATAAATTACTTTTTCTTTATTGATACTGTTTTGATACTTAAATAATTCTGAAATGAAGATATTTTTATCTAGAAATAGTATTTCTAGGATATTTTTTTGATTACCAGTTTTAGTTTCTTCTTGATAAATGGTTGGGAGGTTTAAATTAACTTGATACCATACTTCGGCATAAACTTTTCCTTTCGCTGCTACTTTAGTTTTTATTTCATCTTTATTTTTTATGAGACCACTTATCAGAGTATCGCCTTTTTCTACTACATCATTTTTCTTGGCAGTTACTTCACCATAGTCTGCTTCAATTCTAGTGATACGTCCTTTCTTCTTAGCAACTATGCTTCTTGGAGTCAGATTTTCTTCCTTAGGATTATTTACTCTTTTAATGGCTTTAACCTGGTACATTGTTCCAATTTCTTCGATTTCTAACCATTCGAGCGAGTCTTTTTCCTTATCAAGTATTTTTTGTCTTATTTGTTCTTTCTTTTTATAAGGAACCTTGAAGTGATATTTAATTATTCCATTTTCTTTCAAATCATCAAGTAGCATTTCTTTGACAGCTGAATCGGTTTCTACAATTCTAATAGAAAAGGTTATATTAGTGAGAACAGTAATTACTAGGAAAGCAAAAAGAATTGAAAAGAGGAATATTTTCTTTGTTTTATATAAATTTAATAGATAAGACATTCCTGTTCGTTTGATAATTGTTATTTCATACGTTGGGGATAGTTTTTTTACTCGTTGAAATTGGTCTTCTTCAATTTCTATTATCAAACTATCTTTTGTTTCATTTTTTTTGATAAAAGGAATTTTTAAAATTATTAAAAGTGATAGGAGTGAACTTGGACGACGGCCTTCAATTTTTATTATATAATGATTCATTACTCTAGTTCTACTTTTTGTAAATTTCCCTTGATTAAAAGCTCATCGTCAAACATTTTTACTAAAGATAATTTATTTCCTATGAATGTTACTTTTTTATCGCTTGATGAAATAATAATTCTAGTATCTGAGAGTGATATTATTTTTGTATAGTTGACAATATGAATACGATTTAGAAATATATCAAAATGAAATTCATTATCTTCAATATAATTTTTTATTTGATTGTATCCTATCATTTTTTCACCTATATAAATTTATGTCAGAAAAAAAAATAAAGACCAATATATTAGTCTCTATTTCCTCCAGATTGTTTACGTGCGTTCTTGCGTGCATTCTTCTTTGCTTCTTCTCTGGCTTTTCTTCTTCTAACCCCTGGTTTATCATAAGCATCGTGTTTCTTTGCTTCTGAAGGGACACCACTACGAGCAAGTTTTTGCTTATATTTTCTGATTTTAAAATCTAAGCTACTAGTTGTATTATTTGACTTCTCTTTTGTTTGTGTCATTCGGCTATCCCTCCCTTCGTTTTTTTCTACAACTGATTATAACACCTTGTTACTAATTTTGACAACTATAAATTTACATTTTTTTCACCTTTTAACATTGTTTTATGATATTTCGTCCAAAATAATATCCTATTAAGTAGCAAAAAATGAGAAACATAATAATAAGAATTATTTTAATAATTAGTTTTTTCTTTGAATTTACTTTAGTGGACATACTTTATCCTCACTTATTCTTCGAATTGAAGAACCAAGACTTTTTCCTGAATCGACTAAAATTGTTATCAATTTATTTAACTGATTCAGTATTGTTCCACTAAGAGTAGTGCTACTACCACCTACTATCTTTTTTAAAGTATTGTTTTCTACTGGTTTCATTTATTCACCTCCATCACAAATTCTGGGATTTGTATATCCTTCAATTACTCCTACTAGAAAAGCAACTAAAGCTGTTATACCAACAAATGCCCATACGGAAAAACCGCCTTTGATTTGCTTTTGTTTATTTTCATCTATTTGTTTCATTTAGTCTAACCTCCAAGATTTTATTAGTATTTCTCCCAATGTTACCTTTTTCTTTGGGATATAGATGTTGTCAATTTTATTAGTAGTAACTTTTTTATGAGTTGTTAATTTTAAAAAAGCCAAGTTATCATTATCCAGATTTTCATCTATTTTATAAAAGTATTTTTTCCCTTTATAATAAAGAAAGGTATTTCGTGTTATATTTTTAGTCTTGCTTTTAGATATCAATATTTCAATACTTTTATCTTTTATAGTGCACATTATTTGCTGATACTCAAAAAGTGTTATTCTGCTTAGAAAAATTAATAATATAATCAAAAGAAAAATATAAAAAACTATATTCAAAATTAAGATGTTATTTTTTTTCATAAAGTATCCCCTTTCTTAGTTCATATGTTTTATCAAATAAATCTTTATTTTGTAGACGATGAGAAATGTAAAGAATTGTACTATCTTTATATTCAGTAAATATATTTTTTAAAATTTCTCGCTCACTCTCTATGTCTAAATTACTAAAACATTCATCAAAAAGATAAACTTTACTTTCTTTATAAAGAGCTCTAGCACAAAAAAGTCTGACTTTTTCACCTGAACTAAGATTTTTAAGCTCTGTTTCATCTACAGAATAGATAGTAAGTCTTTTACTTTCTAAAATTTTAGCTAATCCTGTTATTTTCAGGACCTTTTTAATTTTGTTAATGTTTTTCTTGCTACCTAATGTAATATTATCGATTAATGAGCCATTATTTATTATTGAGTTAGCAGTAACATAGGTAATATTTTTTCTTAGATTTTCTAAGTTATAGTGTGTAATATCAATATTGTCGATTTTTATGGAAGCAAAATCAGGTTCTAAATAGCGCCCTAATAACTTAAAGAACGTACTTTTTCCACTGCCTGATTGACCAGTAAAGAGAATATGTATTCCTAATGGAATTGAGATTGTTACATTCTTTAATATTATGTTAGAATTGTAAGAAAATGTTAAATTCTTAATTTCTATATTCATATTATTATGGTAAATGTCACCTGAATACTTGAGAAGTTTCTCACTTTTAGACAAAAGAAATTCATCTAACCTTGCTACTGATTCTTTATATTCTTTTCTTGATAAAATTTCTAACATTAATTTTTCTTCATTGCGTAGAACTACTTGTATTAAATTTTCTAATAAAATAAATGTTCCCAAACTATTAATGTTGGTATTTTTTATTAAAAGAATAGATATAAGGAAAAATATAAAATAATAGGAAGTGGTTTCAATTAGTGAAAATTGATTTGTTGTTTTTTCTTTATATTTTTCATATTTGTAATCATTCTCCAAAAAATCATTGCTATTTAGCTTAAGATTTTTTATAAATAAATTTTCAGAGTGATAGCCTTTGATTGATTCAAAATTATGAAAAATATTAGATACAAGGAAAGTAAATTTATCTTTTTCTATTAAATAATTTTGAAATTTTAAACCTAACTTCTTTTTTTTGATTTTTATTAGAACTACAAATAATAAATTGCTCATTAATAAGAAAATAAAAACTTTAGGTGATACTCTTAAAAATATGGCATATATAATTATCAATAATGTTGCAGTTTGTAAATATATAATTTTTTCGCTCACAAAAAATGTACTAACAAATTCTACATCCTGAAATAATGATAAAATCATAGAATTATCTTTTCTTCTAAAACTATTTAGTGGAAGTGACAGAAATTGACTTATTATTTTATTATTTAAATTTGTTCTAATATCATAATTAATTCTTATTTGAAAACTATATATAAGATAATTTGAATATAGTTTTAAAATTGAAATGACAAAAAACATAGATATCAATATAAATAAATTTCTAATATTAGAGGGAGTTAGTGCATAGTTTAAAATCATTCTAAGTTGATAAAAAGTTAACAAATCAAAAATTAAAGTAGTTGTAATTAAGAACAAAATGAAAATTAACTCTTTTTTATGATGTTTTAGTTTTTCACTCAATATTTTATTTATAACTCTATATTTATTTATCTGTCTAAGATTAGATGTCGGATTTATAAATAAATAATAGCCAGTATTTTTCTCTACAAATTTTTCTATATTTAAACTATATTTTCCTACTGCTGGATCCATTATTTGAACCTTATTTTGCCAGATTTTGTAAACTACAACATAATGATAAGTTTGTTTAATTCCATCAACTGTTAAATGAGCAATAAATGGCATAGTATATGTTGAATTGGAATTAATTATACCTTCCAAGGCTTCACACTTAAAGCCAAAAAATTCAAGTGCCTTTTTGATACCATATAAACTAGTGCTTACTCCATCATACATTGAAAGTTCCATTAAATATTCCTTCGACGGCTGAATATTATAGTATGCCAAAATGCATTGCATACACGCTATACCACAATCTGACTGATTTTCCTGTTTTATATGTGAAATGTATCTAATCTTACCACCTCCTAAAATATATTAAACAATAAATTGATTTTTTTTAACTCGCGGACACATTTTATCAGTTATCTTGACAAAATTACCAGATTTTACCAATATGTACTAAAATATTACCAAGGTGGTAAAGATGTACTATCAAAATATAAAAAATTTGAGAGAAGATAATGATTTAACTCAAAAAGATGTAGCGGAAAAATTAGGTATTAAAAGAACGACTTATACTATGTGGGAACTGGGCGATGTTAATTTTCCTATAGAAAAACTAGTTACCATTGCAGAGTTGTACAATACAAATATTGAATATCTTTTAGATATAAGTAAAGATAATTTTCCTATGACTTACAAGAAAGATATTGATTATTCTTTTATAGCTTATCAATTGAAAAAGCAGCGTTTAAAATTAAAGAAAACGCAAAAAGAATTTGCCAATATTTTAGGAGTCCATCAATCTTGTTATTCTTATTATGAAGATGGACAAGCTAGAATTCCAACGGATAAATTGATTAAATTATCTAATCCTTTTAATATTTCTATAAATAATCTCTGCAATGGTATACCTAAAAAGCGGGATATTCATTATCTTTTCTAAATTTTTTGTTACAGTTCAGACTAGATAAGTAAACAAAATAGCTTATTTAGTCTTTTATTATAGATTTTACTATGAATAGTCCTAAAATAATAGACTTTAATTTTTAAGATAAACAATATATACTCATATACATACAGAACATTGGTGGTGAAAAAAATGACACAAGTAGGATATATAAATGACTTTTATAAACAATTTGAGGAATTAAATAAAAAATTAGATAAAGCAAATAGTACTATTTTTGATATGTCATTAACAATATCAGAATTGAACGAAAATAATAAAAAATTAACTAAAAGTTTAGAAGAAGCAAATAAAAAAAATCAGGAATTATTATTAGAAATAGAGCGATTGAAAAATAATAAAAACAAAGATAGTTCAAACTCATCAAAGCCATCAAGCACAAACGGATATAAAAAAGTAATTACTAATAATAGAAGCAAGTCAAACAATAAAAAAGGTGGACAAAAAAATCACCAAGGAAAAACCTTAACAAATGAGCAAATAGAAACAATGATAAAAAATAATGAAATAGATGAAATAATAACGATAGAAGAAAATAAAACAGAAAAAAATAAAACTTTATCACCAATTATAAAATATGAATATGATATTGAAATTAAGCGAAAAGTAATAAAACATATCATTTATCCTAATAAGGCAGTTCAAATCACTAGATATCCAGTAATTTATGGTAATAATATAAAAGCATATTGCTGTTTATTAAACCAAAGATACATGTCATTAGATGGTATACAAAGTTTTCTTAACGATACTACTAATAATGGTCTTTTACCGTCAAAAGGTTCTTTTTACGCGTGGAATAAAGAAATATATAATTTATTAATAGATACAGAATACAAATACATACAGAAAGAGTTAATGAATGCACTTGTATTACATGTTGATGAAAGTCCTATCAAAATTAATGGAGAACAATATTATTTACACAATATATCAGATGGAAAACATACTCTTCAATATGTTACAAAGCATAGAAGCAAAGATGATGTAAATAAATTTGGATTCTTAAGCAAATATAAAGGTATCATAGTCCATGATCATTATAAAATGTATTACAATTATGGTGCAGATAACGCTGAGTGTAATGTGTATGTTTTAAGATATTTAAATGCTGTTACTGAATTTACAAGTCACAATTGGGCAAAACAACTTCAAGATTTACTTTTAAGTATGAAGAAAACTAAAGATGATTGCATTGCTGAAGGAATAGAAGAGATAGATGCGGCACAATATAATTCATTTAAAAAACAGTATCTGGAAATATTATCTAATGGTAAAGATGAAAGAAAAAAAGACTTATCTACTAATGCTTATAAGAAAGAAGAGATTAACTTAATAAATAGATTGATCGAGTATTGTGAAAATCATCTTCTATTCATCAAGAAATTTTTTGTTCCTTTTTCAAATAATCGTGCTGAAGCTGATTTAAGAGGTATAAAGATAAAACAAAAAACTAGTAAATTTAGAAGCGTTGAAGGTGCAAATATATATGCAGTCATAAAAAGTTGTTTGTCAACATACACAAAAAATAACATAAATTTAGGTCAAGCAATTGTTTCTTTACTTAATGATAATCCAATATTAATATAAAAAGACAGATAGATTGTATCAGTTTCTATCTGCTTTTAATAATTATCTAGTCTGAACTGTAACGCAATTTTCAATAAAATAGGACAATTTTACTATATTTCTTACTATTTTATGCTATACTTGGCTTATAACGATGAGTGAATTTATGAATAATTTTTCAAACTGTGGTGCTAATACAGAAAATAAAAATGATGATGATTTAATAAATGCTTACATTGGTGATAATGTTGAGGCTATAAGAAAAAGAGGTTTTTCATTTAATACATTTTTGTTTGGTATTTATTATGTAATATATAGAAAAGAGGATTAATATGAAAATTTTAGTAATTGATGATAATGAATTTAAATTTGATAATATTAAGAAAATACTTGAAAAAGTAGATGTTGAACCAGAGATAACTTGGGCTAAATCAAGAAATAGTGGTTTAATAAGTATTTTGCAACATAATGTTCAAGATAATGATTTAGCACCATTTGATATGTTAATATGTGATAATTATCTACCTATATATGATGATGACTGGGAAACTAAACCTTTTGGACAAGATATAGTAGAAGAAGTGAGAGAACGTTTTGGACTTACTGATTTGCCTATTGTAATGTGTTCATCAGAACCATTAGAAGAATTTGACTATAACTATAGTATTACTTATAATTCTTCAGTTTATATGGATCCAATGTTTAAAGAAGTAATTGATGATATTAATGATAAGAAAAAGACTTTAGTTTTAACAAAGATAAATAAGGAGAAATTATGAAAATTTGTTTTGTTCATGAAGAGTATCCGTTAGAAACTAATTTTGGTGGTATAGCTACCTATCAAAAAATAATAGCCTCATATTATGCTAGCCAAGGCGATTTAGTAACCGTTATTGCAAGGGGTAATGAAGATACTTGCTATTATGAAGATGGAGTTAAAGTTTATAGAATAAAATCTTTAAATGATCCTAATGATATTACCTCTATTAAAGAATTTAGAAAGAAAGTAGCACTTCTT
>JAQXHT010000038.1 GCA_029007415.1 bacterium | reverse complement strand
AGTCTTTGTTTTTCACCACCTGACAAATTAACTCCACCTTCCCCAACTACTGTATCGTATTTATTAGGTAGTGAACTAATATATTCATCCAAGCAAGCTAGTTTACAAGCTTCAACAATTTCTTCATCTGTCAAATCATTTTTTACTAATTTTAAATTGTCTTTAATACTCATATTAAAGATATAAGGATTTTGGCTAACAATCGTAATATTACCTCTGATAGTATCTTTATCTAATTTTTTTATATCAACACCATCCATCGTGATTGTTCCATCATAATTATCATACATTTTACATAATAGATTAAAAATTGTTGTTTTTCCTACTCCACTTTTTCCAACAAATGCAACTGTTTCATTAGCATTAACTTTGAAACTTAAATCATTAAGAACCAACTTAGTATTGTATTTAAAAGTAACATTTTTAAATTCAAAATCCCCATTAATTTTAGTTAAGTGCTCACTACCAAACTTTTCTTTTGGATATTTAGTATTATCAAATATATCAAAAACACGTGAAGCTGATAAATTAAATTTCTTAATTAATTCGTGAAAAGAAGTAATATTTTGTATCAAATTATTATAACTACTCCCAAAGTTTATTATAACAACACCAACTGCTACCGAAATAGCATCTATTCTTATCTGAGAAACAACTATTAAAAGGGTTATAAAGTTGCATACATCTGAAAATGACCATCTTACAAAAATATATGATAAATTTTTATTCTCCATTTCATACTTTTGATTATTTAATTTTCTAAATCTATCTTTAAGTTCTGTTAGAAAGCTAACTTCACCATTTAGCATTTTAATATCCTCTGCACCACGAACTATTTCACCAGCAAAACCAGTCATTGAATCATTATATTTTTTGTACTCTTTTTCACTTTTATTATATTTATCTATTCTTTTTGTTTCAAGAAGGATTCTTGCTAAAAGGACAAATAAAACAAAGAAAAACATCGGCTTACATAATATAAAATAACTAACTATTATTCCTAAATTAGAAACAATTCCAGTAATATATTCACTCATATCGGTAAAAATTGTAGAAATACTTTCAGTATCATCAACTAATCTCTGAATAAATACACCAGAACTATTTTCCTCTAAAGTTTTATTATTTAGTTTTAATATTTCTTTCCCTAAATCAGACTGTATATCAATATAAATTTCTCTAAATATTTTTTCATAAAGTCTATTTCTAAAAAAGGAAAAAATATTATCTATAATACACAAACTTAAAATTACTATACCAGTATAAATTACTTGATTAAGTTTATTATCTGTTAGATTAACTATTATAGTTGAAAAAGCAAATGGAAAAGCAACACTAAAAACTATATTAAAGAAACTTAATACTATATAAGCAATTATTCCTCTTTTTTCTTTTCTAGCATATTTCCAAATACACTTAATATTTTTTATAAATTCGTGCATAGTTTTCACCTCCAAATTATATTTATGTTTTTCTTACTTTTATCGTATCTTTATCAGTAAGATGTCCAATTAATAGTGATGAGTTTACATCATGATTTCTATAGTTTTCATCAACTTTTACTTCATCATAGTTAGCATAACAATATTTGCAAAGATGTTTACAAGAATTATAAACACCAATATCTACCATTTCAACACAATCACATAGATTTCCTTTTCGCATTTTTCCTTTCTTATAGTTCTTACCAGTTAACGAATAAGCTAGTTTTTCACTAAGACAATCTTCTTTGATAAAATCATACTCCACTAAGTTTTCTTTTTCAAAACATGTTTGACAAGTAATATTATATTTACTAGCTATTCTACTAAAATTAATTCCTATTTCTTTATAATCTTCTTTAGTAAAAGGAATTATCTTTAAACTATTCATATTCTTTCTTACATTCTTATAATCATCTATAAAAGAAATTATTATATGATTAGTACAACCATCCAGTAAAGAGCAAAGTCTTTCAAAAGCTTTAATATGATAATTAAGATTATACTTTTTACTTAGAAAAATTGGGTCGTACCTAATATAAATATTATCTTTACCAATAATCTCAGCTATTTGTTTAACTCCATCTATTATTAAACTTTTATTAGGAACATTTAATTCT
>JAQXHT010000037.1 GCA_029007415.1 bacterium | reverse complement strand
GTAAATTTATCTTTCGTAGTAGTTAATTCATCTTCAAAATATTCTTCATATAGATAAGATATTTCTTCCTCTTTATCCTTTATTCCTGCTAGTTCTTTTAAAAGAAAAATTCTATTTTCTTGTTCTTTTCTAGTAAGATATAAATCTTTCTTAGCTATATTTTCTTTTTTATAACCAATCGGGGTTTCTACTAATTCCTCCGTCATTTCAATTACTTCTTCCTCTTCATCTATTATAAGAGAACTTTTATAAGTGCTATTACCTTTACTATCAAACTCTAATGCGAAACATTTTCTCCCATCAGATAAAAGAACAGCATAAGGTATTTCTTTCACTTCACCATTAAAATAACATAAAGCTTTATTCCTTATTTTTAAAAGAAAACTAATATCAACTTTTATTTTATTAGTAAACAAATCTTCTATCATTGTTTTTGACACTTTAAATAAAGGAATTTTTTTAATATGCTCTACTTCATCACTTTCACACCATTCATAAAATTCACAACTATCTTCATACTTCTTTAAATTAAGTAAAATATCATAAATATAAATCATTTTTTCTTATCCTTTCTATAAATAGAAATACTAAGAAGTATTATTCCTAGTAATAAACTATAATTTTTATAATGAGTTAACATAAAGATTAAATATTCTTTTAAAGAATAACCAAAAGTAAAAAGATTGGTATAACAAATCACATAAAACATACCGATAGTAGTAAATAGAATTCCTAAGAGATATATTATTATTCTAGTCAAATTATTCACCTAATATACTTTATTCCAATCTATTTTTAGTATACAAATTATTAATATTTTTATACAAAGAAAAAGACTTATTTTTAGACATAATAAAACTCCTACTTTTTTGTAAGAGTTTTAATTTTATTAGTTAATAATTAATATTCTTTATAAATTTGAAGACATTCATTATTGGAAAAAGATTCTTGTCCCCAAAGTTTTTTAATATTTTGTACTGATAAATCATTAACATTAATTTTAGTTACATTAACTGGTGATTTGTCATCATCACCTGGTGTAACATGCATATTATCAAGTTCAGGCATTTCTTTATCACTTGCAAAAAATCTATATAAACTCATCTTTTACCTTCATTTTACCATTTTCACAAAACTAGCTAACTTCTTCAATTATTCCTAAATCAATTAGCATTACACTAATTAACGACAAAGCTTCAAAATGTCCATTATTTTTATAGATTTCCTCTTCTTTTCTATAAATTTTTTCATTTATCTTTTTAAAATCTGACGGATCATAATTCATAATATTATGATTTAAAAAACTGTAATGCATATTTTGAACTGCTAATAATATTGTATCTTCAGTTATATCTTTAATATAATATTTAGACTCATTAAATTCTTTTTTACAGTCTTTACTAGTATTATATTTTTTATTAAACAGTTGCTTATTAAAATTCGAAATATTATAAGCTTCATAGCAAGGATAACTAAGGAGTAACAAACCATTCATCTCATACTCATTATCTTGGGCACTAGCAAAAGTGTCTATTGCTTCTTTATAATATTTTTGAATATACTCTTTTTCTGTTTCTTCTTTATCTCTATCCCAAATAATATAAATATTTACATTTTTTAAACTTTTATTATAATCATGTTTTAAGAGTGTGTATAACTTATCTTTATAGTCTTTATCATCTATAACAGTTTTTATACTAGAACTTTTAGTATTAGCAACTATAATAGTATTTTTATTATTTTTACTTACAAATTCATGCTGCATAGTTTTGTTTCTTTTCATAGAAACATAGTTGTAATTAAGAATTTTAGTAAAGATATGTTTAAGTAGTCTAAACTCGTCTTCCTCACCTTCAACCACTATCACCACTGTACCAACAGTTTTATTTTTATTAATCTTTAAGTTCTTTATTGTATTCTGGCATTCCATCAAACACTCCATTTAAGTACATTTTTTCAATATTTTGAGACTCTCTAGGATTTTCATCAGAAAATCTTTTTATAATAGTTCCTTCTTTAGAATCAAAACCAAAAGAATATATTTGATCTGGTCTTAATATAGATGTATCTAATAAATTAGTCGAATGGGAAGCAAAAAATAGTTGGGAATTTTTGCTATTATTAAAGAAATATCTAACTAGAGCTTCCTCTAATTCATTATGAAGGCCACTACTAAATTCATCTACTATAATCATACAATTATTTTTGGTTGCATAATTAAAAGGTAGCAATAAATTAACAAAAACTTTATTTCCAACAGATTCTAATAACAACGGAACACTAATTTTCGTTCCTTTTTTTCTGAGATTGACCTCAGATTTTTCAGTACTTAACATAATAGTGTTATCAGTATTTCCTGTAGTCTTTGTAAATACTATTTCACTATTATAACCTAACTTTTCCATCAATTGATTTAACTTACTGGCATCATTTTTCTCGGCATACTTGCTTATTAACTGTTCTTGTAATCTTGAAACATTGTAGGATTCTATTCTTCCAGACATACAATCTACATATAAAGAATTTTTTAAAAAGTCAAACCATTCATTAAGTATTGGATCATTATAAAATCTTGTATTATAGTATTCTAATTTTAATAATGACAAATTATCATTAACATCCTTTATCTCTTTTTCCTCTCCAAAATATGTTTCTCCATTTTCTTTTAATCTATTTAACTTCATTTCATCATTTAAATAAAGTTTTTCAGAACTAATTGAATTAGCATTAAAAGTCACCTCATACTTTATAATATTTTTTTTAACATCAAAAGTATAAATTAAACTAAACTTAGTACCTTTAGTATATAACGACTTTTTTGCAATAAAGTTTTGTTCAGAGTTACCTAATAATAAATCTAATAACAATTTAATTGCTTTTAAAGCCTGGGTTTTGCCAGAAGCATTTTCACCAATAAACAATGCACCTTTTAATACCCTATCTTCTCCTACATTAGTCTCTTCCAAAATTTTATAATTTGTTGCTTTGAAATCAAATGTTCTTTCTTTAATAAATGTTGTGTAATCTTTTAGCGTTATACTTGTTAGCATAATAACATTACCTCCTACTTTTATTATAATTCAAAAGCATTATAAAATGTAAAAAAATTACTTTTTTTTATACATAATTGGTACTTTTTTTACACTTATTATATCTATTACTTATATTATGTCAAGAAAAAATTAAAATGAGGCAAATATTTATTATTTATAGCTCTCAAAAAGGAACAAATCTAATTAGACTTCTTCCTTCTCTTCTTTTAAAGCTTTTATATCTACTTGGTTAATGGCTGTAAACTTTCTAGTTATTTTATCAGTAGTAACTGATACATTTTCTACATCTTTATTAACAGCTTGAATACTACGCGATAACTTATCCCAACGTTCTCTATATCTAGCAAATTCCAAACCTAATTTATTTAACTCTTCATGAATAATAGAGGTGTATTTATCTTTTTCAATATTTTTAAGTATCATTTGAATAACTGTTAAAGTAGATATTAAAGTAGTTGGTGATGTTATGAACACTCGTTTTTTATAAGCATAGTCAATCAAGTCTTGATGATAAGCATTGATTTCAGCAAATATTGCTTCTGCTGGAAGAAACATAATTGCTTGATTAGCAGTTACTCCTTCTATTATATATTTACTACTAATCGCATCAATATGTCTTTTCACATCAATCTTAAAATTTCTCTCTGCTATTAATCTTTCTTCTTTAGTTAAGTCTTTATCAACCATTCTTTGGTAGTTTTCTAGAGGAAATTTAGAATCAATACCAATAGTTCCCAAAGGTGATGGTGCAAACAAAATACAATCAACTATTGTATTATTAGGAAGAGGATATTGAAGCTTGTAGATTTTATCATTCTTCTCCCCAAAAATATTACTCATTAGATGTTTAAGATGAATTTCACCATAAATACCTCTTGCTTTCTTATCAGTAAGTACACTTTGTAAAGAAATAATATCGCTAGATAAACCATCTATCTTCTTTTGGGCTTCATCTATTTTACTAAGTCGTTCTACTACATTAGTAAAGGTTTTATTAGTCTTTTCAAAATTTTGATCAAGTCGTAAATTAACTTGTTCATTAATAGCTAGAAGTCTTCTTTCTACTTGGTTATTTAAATGTTCAAAATCTTTATGAAGACTATCATTTAAATCGTCTTTAAAAGTTTGTAACTCCTTCATTGTATTTATTTCTAAAGCTTGTAATCTAGTAGTTATTTCTCGCTCATTGATATTTTTCATCAAACTTATAACTAATAAGATTAAATTTACTATTAATAGTCCAATTATTATGTAATCCATTTTTATCACCTTAACTAAATTATATATTACAAATATTTTTTATTCAATTAATATTTCATTTCTTGATACCCTTCTTTAATACTAAATACATTGAATCCCAATTTTGTTAAATAATCAGCTAATCTTTTACTTTCTATTCCGCTTTCACAGAATAAGTAATAGATTTCATCTTTTAATAAGTATTTCTCTGGATATTCTCTTAAGATTGGATAAGGTATATTAATTGCTCCTTTAAGACTTCCTCTTACATACAAATAATTTCTTCTTATGTCTATTAGGTTAAGACTAGATAAATTATTAAGTGTTTTAATTGATATTTCGTTCATACTTCTCACCTATTATAAAGTATGAAGTTTGTTAAGATTGATAAAGTTAATTAGTCTAAAAAACAAGTTCTAATGAACCTGTTCTCCTGTAATTCTAAGTTTTCCTTTCCAAACTTGATTAGCAATATCACCATTTATGTCTGCTGTAACCCATAATTTTAAATTATAAGTATTTTTTGTTCCACTATTTAGTACTCCTGTATCAATAGCTCTTGCTTTGTCATTACCTAGACTTGTTAAGTATTTAGCTGTTGCTGTACTATCATTTTTAACTAAAGCATATTTAATATATTTATCATCTAGTTTTGTATCAGCAGTATCAACAGCTACATTATCTAGATAGATACTATAAGTAGCATTAGCGGTTCCTTTGTTTTCCAAGGTAAAAGAATAGCCTGTAAGAGCTAATCCCTCACTATCCGTCATTGGATAAGTATCAGAAAGACTTATTTCTGTTCCTTCACTTAATGTTAATGCTAAACTACCAAAGTTGATGATATTATCTTTTGTTCCTCTTTTTGTGAAAGAAAAAATTGAAACAGAAAATGCAACAATAACAATTAAAAAGGCTAAAATTAATACTAGTAAAATACGATTTTTACTTTTCAACTCTTCCATTATATAACCACCTTACAATGAAAGTATACCATATTGGTTAGAAAAATGGCAATAAGCTATGACATTTTTTGTCTTTCTAGATTTACTACTTCTTTATTATTGACTTGATAAGAAATAACATTGACATCATAATTGTCAAATACAGAATAACCAATCGTATATAATACTTCTTCTTTTATTTTTCCATTACTATCAAATAATGCATCATTAAAGTTAAGAGTCATTACTTTATCTTCAATACTTTTATCAAGTAAAGTTAAATCTTCTCTTACTATGCTCATTAAGTTAGGTTCATAGATATAACCTGTCGTTAATTCCTCTACTATTATATCTATTTTATCTCTTGAATCATTTTTATATTTAGTGACTGGTACATAATATGAGTTATCATTAATATCTTCTAAATAGTAAATAACTGTTTTACTAATATCATTTGTTTTCGTAAACTGATAAGTTTTATTAATCCCAAAATTTCTTTTTAAAGGATAAGTTATTTTTTCTCTACTATTAGGATAGGTATCATATATCTTACCTTCTACTTTTATTTCTACTTCTTCGATATCTTTTAACTCTGTTAAACTATAAACTAAGGCTTCTATTTCTCTTTTTTCTATTTTGGAAGAAACATTTCTAAACTCTTTAGAAAAATCTAGTATTACTTTCTTATCTTCTATTGTTATATTATTCAACTTAGTTTTAAGTGGTATAACTGGTTTTAATGAATCCGTATATTTTAGGGAATTTGACTCAGTTAAGTAACTGATAATTATTTTAATATTTTCTACTAAGTCTTTGCTATCTAATAGTATTTTCATTTTTACAAGGTAGTTATTATTATCAAGTAAGTAAATAGAATGATTTCCAAGAGATGTTACATATTCTATTTCTTTCGAAACAGGTGTTACTTTCATATTACTTTCTACTGGTATGGTATAAATAGTCATTATGATAAAAAGACTCATTGTTGTAATAAATATTTTTCTTAAAGCTTTCCGTCTTAGCATAAAATCACCTAGTAAATTTTATGATGAAGTTTAAAAAAAAGTACCGTTATGGTACTTAAAGATGAATTTCATGAAGTCTTAACAATTCTACTACGGCACTGCTTCGTCCTTTAACACCTAATTTTTGCATTACATTTGAGATATGATTTCTTACTGTCTTCTCACTAATTTTTAAAATTTTTGCTATTTCTTTGGTTGTTTTACCTAAAATTAATAGTTCAAATACTTCTTTTTCTCTTACTGTTAATATCTTCTTTAACACCACTTTTTATCCCCTTTCCCTTCTTTACTTTGCACTTATTCATAGTATCATATGAAAAAAAGGATTTTTGTTGTGGGTAAAATCCTAGTTACTTTTCAAATTTAACAGTAATGTTTTTCTTTTGCTTAAACTCTTCCTGTACTAAACGCATTATATTGTTAGCAAGGGCAGTATCATGTTTCTTAGCTACTGCTACTACTTTAATCTCACTATTATCTATTTTAACAAAGCTAGAAAGACTATATTTTTCTTTTATTTTCTTTTCTAGTTTTTCTTCGGTTCCTTCTACTTCATTTAGATATTTTAATTGTTCATATGCATTATTTTTCTCTTCTGTTGTAGCATCTTCTTTAGTCATTGTTTTCTTCAAGTCACTTTTTTCTTCTTCACGTTCTTCTTCCTTACTTACTCTAAGTGCAGTTAAGTTATTGCTTTCTTTTACTGTTGTTTCTTCTTTATTAGTTGTTTTTTTAACAGTAGCTGCATTTTTTGCTACTAACAAATCATTCGGCATAGTAATATAGTAAACACTAAGCACTAGAATTAAACTAAACAGTGTTAAAAACCACAAATTCTGTTTCTTTATCATATAATAGCCTCCTCAATCAGTACATTATATGTTCCAATAGTTTTAGGTATGTATTAATTTTCAGCAAAAAAAGAGATTGTTCATCTCTTTATTTAGTTAAACAATCAACTAAAGTAATGTATTTAACTGATTTATACTTAAGCCTGTATATTTTACTATTTTATCCAATGATTCTTTTCCTTGAAGCATCAACTTTGCTATTGC
>JAQXHT010000036.1 GCA_029007415.1 bacterium | reverse complement strand
TTGCAAGAAAGAAGTGATTAGATGCCGAAAATATTAATAATAGATGATGATAAAGATATAGCAGAATTAGTAGCTTTAATATTAAGAAAAGAAAAGATAGATTCAGAAATAATAAATGATTCTTTAGAAGCACTAACTAAAATAGAAGAAGGAAAAACTAATTATGATTTAATACTTCTTGATATAATGATGCCAAATATTAGTGGAACAGAGTTATGTATTAAAATAAGAGATAAAGTTACTTGCCCGATAGTGTTTTTATCTGCTAAGAAGGAGTTAGTTGATAAGATGGTTGGTTATGAAATTGGGGGAGATGATTATATTACTAAACCTTTTGATAACACTGAATTAATATTGAAAATAAAATCTCATCTAAGACTACAATCAAGAAATAAAATAAGTAAAAACATCATCACAATTGGAGAGATAAGTATTAATAAAGAAAGCTTTGAAGTCTATAAAAATAATAAGAGAGTAGAAGTATCAACTAGAGAGTTTGAATTATTAACTTATCTAATGGAAAATGCCGGTATTGCTTTATCAAAAGAACAAATCTTTGAGAAAGTCTGGGGTAACTGCTATGGTGATATTGGTACTGTCGCTGTTAATATTAAAAACTTAAGAGAAAAACTAGACCAGGAGAATAAATATATTATAACTATCTGGGGATATGGTTATAAATTTGTGAGGAATTAATAAGAATGAAAAAGAAATCAATTAGTCGCAAAATACTTATCGGTTTAATATTCATAACAACAGTTAATATCTTAACTCTTGGTTTATGGTTTTTATGTAATGTAGAACCGATGGTTAATCGCAAGAAAGCCTTAAAGAAAGAAATAGTAACTAAAGAAATAAAAGATAACTATCAATCATTAGATAACTTAATCTTTGATTTAGATAACATCAAGAAAGAAAAAGAAATTACTTTTAGTATTGAAAAAGAAAAAGCGCTAAAAGATAAACAAGACTTGTATTTATTTTCTAAAAAAGTCTTAATAAATAATGAACCATATATTGTAAGTGCTTACTTTTATAAGAATATGAGTATTTTAAAACTAATTCTTGAACTATTAGCATTTCAAAGTATTTTACTTACTATCTGTATGTTTCTAGTATTCTTATTTGCAAGAGATAAGATAATTAAACCAGTTAATAAGATAATCGATGCAATTAGAAACTATAAATTTGGTAAAAAACCAGAACCAGTTTCCCCTGAAAATGAGTTTGCACTTATTCAAAATGAATTTGTCTCTTTAGTAGATTCACTTGAAGAAGAAAAGAAAGAACAAAATCGTATAATAGCAAGTATCTCTCACGATATTAAAACTCCACTTACTTCAATTCTTGGTTATTCTAACTTGATAGAAGAAGAAAACCTAACCAAGGAAGAAATTAAAAAATACAATCAAAAGATATATGAGAAAGCCCTTCATCTTAAAAATGTGCTAGCAACTTTTGATGATTATTTAATCAATCAGAAAGAACAGAAACTAGAACTAACTTCTATCAAAATAAAAGACCTTGTAGAAGAAATTGAAAAAGATTACAAATTAGAACTAATGAATAATGGGGTAGAACTAGTAATTAAAACTAATCTTGAAAAAGAAATTATTAAACTAGATATAGTTAAATTTAAACGAATAATATCTAATCTAATTTCTAATAGTATGCGTTATTTAAATAATAATGGTGAAGTATTAATCGAAATAACCAGTGATAAAGATAATTATTTCTTCCACTTTAAAGATAATGGACCAGGTGTTGAAGAGAAAATACTTGATAAAGTCTTTGAACCACTCTTTACAACAGATAACTCAAGAAAAATATCAGGACTAGGTCTTTCTATTTGTAAGGAATTTGTTCTAATGCACGGTGGAAGTATCACTGGTTATAATGATAACGGCTTTAATATAGATTTTAGTATTTCTAAACACTTATAGAAGGGGACTTAACTCCTTCTTTTCTTAATAATTCTTAATAATTTAATTAATAATTAATAAAAAAGATGTAGTAACATATTACACGAGGTGATTAGATGGATAATTTTTTTGTTCTATATGGTTTAACTCTCATTGGTGTTGTTATTACCTTTTTAGCAGAAGTCTTTGTAACATCATCTTATAAGAAGTATGGAAAGATTTCTAATAAAAGAGGAATGACTGGGAAGGAAGCAGCAAGATATTTACTTGACAAAAATGGTCTTTCTGATATAAAAATAGAAAGGACTAGTGGTTTTTTAACAGACCATTATGACCCAACTAATAAAGTTATTAGACTCTCAAAGACCAACTATGATGAAGCATCTATTGCTAGTGTTGCAGTCGCTTGCCATGAGTGTGGACATGCTATTCAAGACAAAGAAGGGTACTTTTTCCTAAGATTTAGGAATATGTTAATACCAGTTGTTAATTTTTCATCAAAGTTTGGTTACTTTGCTATTGTCTTTGGTTGCTTATTTTCATCATTTAGTTTAGTATGGTTAGGAATAATTCTTGAAATGGTAATCTTATTCTTTCAAATAATAACCTTACCCGTAGAAATTGATGCTAGTAGAAGAGCTTTAAAAGAACTTGACTATGCTCATTTCTTTACTAGTCAAGAATTAGATGATGGAAAAGTTATGTTAACAGCAGCAGCTTTAACTTATGTTGCTAGTATATTAACAACTTTATTAGAACTAATAAGACTCATTATGATATTTGGAAGAAGGGATGATTAAAAAATGTTTAAACTGTTTAAAAATTTTACTAAAAAAGATTACTTATTAATCTTTATTTCCTTTATCTTTATCTTAGTACAAGTTTGGTTAGATTTGAAATTACCTGATTATATGTCAGAAATTACAAAACTTGTTCAGACAGAGGGAAGTAAAATGAGTGCCATCTTAGAAAATGGTGGCTATATGTTGCTTTGTGCCTTTGGAAGTTTATTATTAGCTATCTTAGTTGGTTATATATCTTCTAATGTATCAGCAAGCTTTTCAAAAACTATTAGAAAGAAGTTATTTGATAAAGTAGAAAACTTAGGAATTGCAGAAGTTAAAAACTTTTCTACTAGTAGTTTAATTACTCGTACTACAAACGATATAACACAGATTCAAATGTTTATTTCCATGGGATTACAATTACTAATAAAAGCACCCGTAACAGCTATTTGGGCAGTTACTAAAATATTAAATAAGAATATTACTTGGAGTGCAGTTACTGCCGTTGCCGTAATAATTTTATTAGTTACTATTCTAACTTTAATGTTAATCGTTATGCCAAGATTTAAAAAGGTGCAAAAACTTACTGATAAGTTAAATGGCGTTACTCGTGAAAACTTAACTGGTATTAGAGTAGTAAGAGCTTTTAATGCTGAAAAGTATCAAGAAGATAAATTTGCTAAAGTTAATGATGAATTAACTAATACGCAATTATTCAATCAAAAAGCATTTTCTGTAATGCAACCAATTATGTATTTAGTAATGTATTTCTTAACACTTAGTATTTACTTTATCGGGGCAGATTTAATTAGTAAATCTTTAATGGCTGATAAATTAGGTCTATTCTCTGATATGGTCGTATTTTCAAGTTACTCAATGCAAGTTATTATGTCATTTTTAATGCTTGCAATGATATTTATGATGCTACCAAGAGCAAGTGTTTCTGCAAAGAGAATTAATGAAGTTTTAGATACTGAATTAAGTATTAAAGATGGAAGTTTCACTGGTGCTACTAAAGAAACAGGTACCGTAGAATTCAAAAATGTTTCTTTCAAGTACCCAGATGCTGAAGAATATTTATTAGAAAATATCTCTTTCAAAGCAAATAAAGGGGAAACAGTCGCTTTCATCGGTTCAACTGGAAGCGGAAAGAGTTCACTTATCAACTTAATACCAAGATTTTACGATGCTACTGATGGCGAAGTCTTAGTAGATGGTGTTAATGTCAAAGAGTATAAACAAGATTCACTTCGTAACAAACTTAGTTATGTTCCTCAGAAAGCTACCCTTTTCCATGGTACTGTTAGTAGCAATGTATCTTTCGGTGATAATGGTAGAGAAGAAATTACTGCTAAGAAGATAGAAGAAGCTATCAAAGTAGCGCAAGCCGAAGAGTTTGTTACAAAAATGAACAAGACTTACAATGCTGATATTGCTCAAGGCGGAACTAATGTTTCTGGAGGACAAAAGCAACGTCTATCTATTGCAAGAGCAGTTGCAAGAGACCCAGAAATCTATATCTTTGATGATTCCTTTTCTGCTCTTGACTATAAAACTGATTATGTTTTACGAAAAGAGTTAAAAAACTATACTAAAGATGCCACTAGTTTAATAGTAGCACAAAGAATAGGAACAATTATGAATGCCGATAAAATACTTGTTCTTGACAATGGACATTGTGTCGGAATGGGTACTCATAAGGAATTATTAAAGAATTGCGAAGTTTATAAACAAATCGCTTTATCACAATTATCAAAGGAGGAGTTGGAGAATGCATAATGGACCACGTGGACCAAAGATGAATAAGTCCAAAGACTTTGTCGGTTCAATGAAACGACTTTTCAAAGAACTAAAAAGTTTTCAAATCTTAATCGCTATGGCTTTAATCTTTGCTGTCTTATCATCAGTTTTATCAATCGCTGCTCCTAATAAATTATCTAAATTAACAGATACTATTTCTGAAGGAGTAGTTGTTAATTCAAGAAATCTTGAAGAAGTAAGTGAACGTACTAAAATTAATCTTCAAAATATTAAAGTAGATGAAATTTTACAAAGTGAAGATTTAACAATCGAAGAAAAACAAGACTTTCTAAATGCTTTACAGTTTAGTAGTGAAGAAGATATTGTAAGTAATTTAAGTAAGTTATCAGATAATACATTAAAGATGATTTTTAAAGAGTTTACCGTTAAAAATCAAAAGATAACAACTAGTGACCAAATAAAATTCTTAGAAGTTGCTAGTACCGTTAAAGATACCAGTGATGTTAAGGCACTTTACAAGAAAATCGATGAAATGCCTAAAGACATTAAAAAGGTAGTTGTACCTACTATGAATATGACTAAGATTAAAAAGATAAGTTTATTCTTAGCTTGTTTATATATCGTTAGTGCCTTATTATCATTCATTGAATCAATTATAATGACTAGTGTTTCTAACAACTTTGCTAGAAAACTAAGAGGTAGAATATCTGTCAAGATTAACAAGTTACCACTTAAGTATTTTGATAAGAATCAAACTGGTGATATCTTATCTCGTGTTACTAATGACGTTGATACTATCGCTCAAAGTATGAACCAATCATTATCTTCACTTGTTAGTGCTATAACTTTATTACTAGGTACTATTCTAATGATGTTTATAACTAACTGGATTATGGCATTAACTGCTATCTCTGCTAGTTTAATTGGTTTTTCTATCATCTTTGTCGTTCTTTCTAAATCGCAGAAATATTTCGCTGCTAGACAAAAAGAACTTGGAAAATTAAACTCACATATTGAAGAAGTTTATTCAGGACTTCTAGTAGTAAAAGCTTATAATGGTAAGAAAGAAGCCGATGCTAAGTTTGATGAATACAATGAGAAAGTTTACGAAGCTAATAGAAAAAGTCAATTCTTATCAGGACTTATGCAACCAATTATGTCTTTCATCGGAAACTTTGGTTATGTAGCAGTATGTATCGTTGGAGCTTTACTTGTTCTACATGATTCTATTACGTTCGGAGTAATAATAGCATTTATTACTTATGTTAGATTATTCACTTCACCATTAATGCAAATTGCTCAAGCATTCACAAGTTTACAATCAACAGCAGCAGCAAGTGAGAGAGTATTTGAATTCTTAGATGAAGAAGAAATGAGCTTAGAAACAAACAAAACTAAGATGTTACATAAAGCAAAAGTAAAAGGAAATATTACTTTCGACCACGTTTCATTCGGTTATGATAAAGATAGAACAATTATTAAAGATTTCACTGCTAGTGTTAAAGATGGACAGAAAATAGCAATCGTCGGACCAACTGGAGCAGGGAAGACCACGATGGTTAATCTATTGATGAAGTTCTATGAAATTAATAAGGGTGATATTTTAATTGATAATGTTTCTATCAATGATATTACAAGAGAAAATGTTCACAGTTTGTTTACAATGGTTTTACAAGATACGTGGTTATTTAATGGCACAGTTAAAGAAAATATTGTTTATAATAGAGAAAATATTTCCGATGAAATGGTTAAAGAAATTTGTGATACAGTAGGACTTACCCATTTCATTAAGACCTTACCAAACGGTTTTGACAGTGTTATCGGTGAAAATGATTCCGTATCAGCAGGTCAAAGACAATTACTTACTATTGCACGTGGTATGCTTGAAGATTCACCATTCTTAATACTTGATGAAGCAACTAGTAACGTTGATACTAGAACAGAAGAATTAGTGCAAAAAGCGATGGATAAGTTAACAGAAGGTAGAACATCATTCATCATTGCCCACAGATTATCAACCATTAAAAATGCTGATTTAATACTTGTCATGAAAGATGGTAATATCATTGAAACAGGAAATCATGATGAGTTAATTAAAAAGAACGGTTTCTACGCCGACTTATACAATTCACAATTTGAATTATAAGAGACCAACCAAGTCTCTTTTTTTTGCACAAAAAAATCTAGGTTTTATTATCATTTTCCTAGATTTTTATTTATTAGAATTTCTTGATTACTAGAACTGTACCAGCTAATGTTAATGCTCCTAGTACGGTAAATACTAAGCTATCAGAACTACCAGTGTTTGGAACTTCGATAGTCATTTCACATTGCTTTTTATAAGTACTTTCATCTGTTTCATTACCATTCTTATCAAAATATTTGTCATCTACCTTTTCGCAGGTATGAGTTTTACATTGTAAGTTGAATTCACTCTCAGTAATTTCATTACCGTTCTTATCGAAGAATTTATCATCAACTTGTTCACAAGAATGTGTCTTACATTGAAGATTGTAATCTTTTTCAGTTACTTCTTTACCATCTTTACCGAAGTAAGTATCATCTACTTTTTCACAAGTATGAGTTTTACATTGAAGATTGTAATCTTTTTCAGATACTTCTTTACCATCTTTACCAAAGTAAGTATCATCTACCTTTTCACAAGTATGAGTCTTACATTGAAGATTGTAATCTTTCTCAGATACTTCAATACCATTTTTACCGAAGTATTTGTCATCTACTTTTTCACAAGTATGAGTTTTACATTGTAAATTGTAATCTTTTTCAGAAACTTCAGTACCATTTTTACCAAAGTATTTGTCATCTACTTTTTCACAAGTATGAGTTTTACATTGTAAATTATAATCTTTTTCAGATACTGGATCTCCGTTTTTACCGAAGTATGTATTATCTACTTTTTCACAAGTATGAGTCTTACATTGTAAATTGTAATCTTTTTCAGTTACTTGACTTCCATCTTTACCAAAGTAAGTATCTCCAACCTTTTCACAAGTATGTTTTTCACATTGAAGAGAATAGGTTGTTTTATCAGTAACATTACCATCTTTATCATAATATTTACCATTCGTATATTGACATTTATAAACGACTGGTTTAATAGTACCACTAATTGTTGTACTTACTGTTTTTGGAGTCTTAACTAAAACAACTAAATCTTGCCAGCTACCTCCAGAATATCTTTGATAAGATACTTTATTTCCGGTACCTTTAACAGTTACCTTAATAGTAGTGTTAGCAGTAATATTTTTCTTTGGCACTTTAATATTAAACTTTTTATTAGTTATAGTAAGTGAAGTACCACTTTTTTGATTAGAAACAACAACGGCACCATTAGCACCAGAAACTGTTGCAACAATTTTATCCATATCACTAGCAGTTATACTAATACTATTAGAAATATAGTAATTACCATCACTTGACTCTGTAAAGCTTAAAGAAGAATTACTTAATTTCATTGTAGGGTTAGGTGAATAACTTGAATTATTCTTAGCAGTGTTTACTAATTTATTAACCTTACTAACTAGACTTGAATTCTTATTATAAGCAGCAGGTAAGTAATTATTATTTACTTTCCAAATAGCAAGTTGCGTTGTTAGATAATCGCTTTTTGAATTACCAGCTTTATCTAGTAAATATAAAACAGAACCAGAGTCAACTGTTTTACTATAAGTTAAGGTTTTTCCTTGTGGAGCTCCTGTTTTACTTGGCGTAATACAATAAGCAACACCCTTATTAGTATTGAAGTAAGCTTCAGTTCGATGTGTTCCATCACTGAAGTTAGTTTTTATGTAACTTTTCTCAGTAACTTTCATACTACTTACAGCGTATACGTTTGTTGTACCAAGAATAAGTAACATAAAGACAAAAATGACATAATATTTGAAATCTTTTTTCATACAATATCCCCCTATATACTCGCTTATCATACCACAAAATCTAAAAAAATCAAGACTATTTATAGTTTTTTTGGTATACTTGAGTAGTAAGAAACGAAAGGGAGTAAACCTATGGACAAAGAAATAAGAAAAAGTAAAATAAGTATTTTAAAAAGTTATGGAGAAAACTTCACTAAAAAAGAATATATAACTAACCCTGCTATTGGTAGAGAAGAAGAGATAAAACAGCTAGCACTTATCCTTTTAACACCAGAAAAATCAGCTATTTTAATTGGTAAACCTGGTGTTGGTAAAACTGCTATCGTTGAAGGTTTTGCTTATCGTATTCAAATTGGTAATATACCAGATGTTTTAAAAGATTATCAAGTAATAAAAGTAAACACTTCTGCTTTACTTGGAATGGACCCAGAAACTGGTGAGAGTAAAATTCAAATATTACTAGACGAATTAAAAGATTATCACAACCTTGTTTTATTTATTGATGAAATACATACCCTTATGGGTACTAAAGGAGAAGCACTTGACTTTGCCAATATGTTTAAACCAGGACTTGACCGTGGTGATATCAAAGTAATCGGTGCTACTACAACAGAAGAATATGAACAATATATCTTAAGAGATAAAGCCTTCGTAAGACGTTTTCAAAGAGTTGAAGTCAAAGAACCAACAAGAGAAGAAACCATTGCTATTTGTCTTGGAACTTTACCAAAAATTGAAAAGAAAACAGGAGCTACTTTAATGTATGACCCTTATGTCAAAGAAAAAATAATGGCCTTCCTAACAGATCTTACTAGTGAGTACCGAAGAGTTTATGAAACAGGAGCAAGATACCCTGACGTTACCTTAGCAATTTTACAACAATCATTCTCTTTCGCTTTGTACGATAACAGAAAAGAAGTAAATATTTTTGACGTAAAGAAAGCCATATTAAATACCAAAAACGTTTATCAAGATGTTATTAAAAAAGAAATACCAAGATTTGAAAAAGAATTCAAACAAGAAATCGAAGATGGAATAGATAGAGGCCTTTCAAATGATAAGTAAATCAATCTATTATACAAGATTAATTAGTTTTATCATTTATATAGTATTAGCAATATTTTTACTACCTTATGTTTTTCAAGGGGGAATGGAAGGTTTTTTCTTCCTTTTAGTATTGTTCTTATATATAGTTATTAATATATTTTCTATTCTAACTAGAAGGAAAATCTATCAGAATACTATCAGTTACAATCTTGTAATGATATCATTAACAATCTATTTATTAATTGTATATTTAAGAACAGTAAGTGATGAAAGACTAGTAGCAACTGGTTTATATACTTTAAACAATAATTATTGCAAGATGAATTTTGTTCTTCTAGGACTTGTAATGATTGGAATAATGTTAAATACAATTGTTTTATATCTAGCAGATGAAAGTGGTGAAAAGATAATATGAAAAAACTAGTATTAATCGGTGGAGGAGATGTCGGTCGTGGTAATACTAACTACGAAACAGAATTAATCGATAAAGAAATAGTAAAGATGACTAATAAGGGAACACCAAATTTCCTTTTTATTGGGTTAGCAAGTTCTTTTTCAGATTCTTACTACGATACAATGAAAAAAGTTTATCAAAACTTAGGGTGTCAAACAGTATATCTAAAGAAGAAAAATATTATAAATAACCGTGATATAGTAGAAACTAAAATAAATAATGCTGATATTATTTATTTCTGTGGGGGAGATACTATTAAGTTGATAAATGATTTAAAAGAATATAATTTAGTATCTTTATTAAAAGAAGTATATTTAAAAGGTACTATTTTAGTTGGAATGTCCGCCGGAGCGATTATGTTAGCAAAAGAAGGGTATTCTGACTCTCTAAAACTAAGAGATGAATCTGATAAATATACCTTTGTAGAAGGTTTAGATTTTATCGATATAGCAATCTGTCCACATTATAGTGATTCTTCTAAGAAAGAAGAGGTAAAAGAAGATTTACTTAATACTAATAAGAAAGTATATGCCTTAGATAATAGAACTGCTCTAAAGATTATTGATGATGAGATAAGTTATCTAAAGTGTGATGATACTGTTAATTGTTACTTAACTTATTATGATGAAAATAATAATTACATAGAAGAAAAATTAAATTAATAACTACCAAACTTTTCCTTGTTGTTAAATGTCAAATATTATGATATTATTAAGATGTCAAGAATACTGATATTTGATAATAGGAAGGTAGGAGACAGTTGTGGTAGTAGTAGTAGTAAAAGACTATCAAAAACTAAATACTAATGTAAGAAGTAGTGTACCTACTTTCTTTTTTCAATGATAGATTAATATCAAAAAGGTATAAATCTATCTTTTTTGTTAAATACTAAAATAGAAAGTGGGTCTTAGTTTATGAAAAATAAGAACAAATCTTTTTTATTTATAATACTTATCTTAATACTATTGATAGCAATAATTGGTATCAGTTATGCAGCATTTTCTTATACTGGTACTGGTCAGAAATTGAATGCGATAACTACTGGTGCTATT
>JAQXHT010000035.1 GCA_029007415.1 bacterium | reverse complement strand
TTATTAAGAGGTTATGTTAAAAATAATAATTTTAATTTAGTTAAAGAATATGTTGATGATGGATATTCAGGAACTGATTTTGAAAGACCTGGATTTCAAAGTATGTTAGAGGATATAAATAATAAGAAGATAAATTGTGTAATAGTTAAAGATTTATCAAGATTAGGTAGAGATCATGTTATGACTGGTTATTATATTGAAACATTTTTTCCAGAAAATAATGTAAGATTTATATCTATATTAGAATCATATGATAGTTTTAAAAATCAAGCTAGCAATGATTCATCAACATTTATAATTGCTTGTAATGACTATTATAGTAAACAAAATTCGATAAAAATTAGAAATGTATTAAATGAAAAAAGAAAAAATGGAAAATTTGTTGGAAGTTTACCATGTTTTGGTTATATGAGAGATCCATTAGATAAAGGACATTTAATACCAAATCCAGATACTGCTTTAATAGTCAAAAAAATATTTAAATGGAGATCTGATGGTATTGGACCTACTGAAATAGCAAATAGACTAAATAAAGCAAATGTAATTACACCTAGTGGATATAAAAAGACCAATTATTCTTCAAGGTTAATTGATAGAGATAATTGGAATATTTCTACAGTAAAAAAAATATTAACAAATAGAGTATATACTGGTGATTTAGTACAACATACTCAAACTAAAGTAAGTTATAAATCTAAAAAGAAGATAACATTAGATGAAAAATTATGGATTATAGTAGAAAACACCCATGAACCATTAGTTGATAAAGATACCTTTAATTATGTTAATACTTTAAGAAAAAGAAATACAAGAAATTATGAAATTAAAACAAATAGAGAAAAAAGATTATTAGAAGGTAAGTTATTTTGTAAAGAGTGCAAAAATAGACTTACAGTTCTTTATCGTAAAAAACAAGATTATTGGTCTGTTAATTGCAATAGATATTCTAGAGATCCCGTAAGAGGCAGGTGCTATTCTCATTTTTATCCATATAATTATTTAGAAGAGCAAGTATTAGAACAAATTAATAAGTATATATCTAAATTAATAAAAGAACTTAATATAAAAGAATTAAATGATGAAGTAATAAAAAGTATTCACAAGGAAACTACTAACATAGATAAAATAGTTAAAGAATTTCAAATAGAAAAAGAAAAGATTGCTGGTAGATTAAAAACTTTATACAATGACAGGTGTGATGGTGTAATATCAGCAGATACATATAAAGAATTAGCAAGTGAATTTGAACAAAAATTAAAACAAATTAACGAAAAGATAGAAGATCAAAATGTTAAAAAATATAAAGTGAAAAATAAAGCAAATATTTTGCCTGATTATACTAAAAAAATAAAAAAACTATTAGATTTAAACAAACCAAAAAAAGAATTAATTGATACGTTAGTAGATAAAGTAGTTATAGATAAAGATAGAAATATTACTATATGTTTTAAATATGATATTGTACCAGAGGTAACTTTTAAGTATGAAAACACAAATTTAGTTCGAAACCCTTATGGCAGAAAAGGGAAAAAATATTAATTTAAAACTAGCAAAAAGATTTAAAGATATTTATTTTTATAAAGATATGTACTATAATAAGTAGCCAAGGAAGTGAGAACGTATGAAAGAAATATTACATTTTTTTACTGGAAATTGGAGTAATATTTTATTGATTGGAGTAGGAACTTTAGCATTAGTAGTATATAAATTACAAAAAAGAAGTGAGAAAAGGAATGCAGCTATTTTAGTTATATCTCAAATAAATGAATTAAAAGAAAAAATTGGCAAAATAGTTGAAATAATAAGCAATAATCAATTAAATGCAACTGGAATATATGAAACACTTGATATATTAGATGATAATCAATGGAATAAATATAAACATCTTTTTGTAGGAAATATTGATTCAAATAGTATCAGAATTATAAATGATTTTTATGAAGGCGTATCATTAATTAGAGAGCAATTGGTATTGGCAAAAAAACTACAACAACAAGCTTTTTTTAATAATCAACAAATGTTGACAAACAACTGTAACTATTTTTTGATGCAAGAATATGAGAATAATACTAAACTTTTAAGCTCTAATTATAAAGATTTGTTGGAATCTATTCCTACAACTAATGAAAATGAAGAAAAATTAAAAAAAGCTTCAATTCAAATATTTGATACACAATTTTCAGTAAACAATTCAAAATCACAAATTTTAAACAGATATTTTCAAAAAGTGAACGACATTAAAACTTTGTTTGGTACAGATGGTTTATTTATATCGTATTTACCAGAACAGATTCATGTAACAATAGAAAAGGAATTAGATAAACTTGCGCAAATTGAAATAATTGGTTGCGAAGGATTTAGAAATTTAAAAAAAATAGCAAAAATAAAATAAATTTTTACTTTTATACCGCAAACGGAAGTATTGACATAAAAAGAGTATAATTACTAATGGAAACTAAACTCACCAGGAGGAGAAGGTGCCGAAGTAGTTTATGCTCTTCGCAATAGTTCCAAACTTGCTGAAAATATTCTCACATCCATTGGTGAATCGGGCCAAGTTATGAGAAAATTTTATCAAAGACGTCTACCAGAGAATCCTAGTAAAGATTATTATTACATCATAAGAGAAACATCTCCGATGCAATCATTATTAGTTGAGTATGGTTTCATCGATAATGCTAAAGACCAAGTTAAATTGCAGAATGATTTGTTGAGTTATGTCGAAGCAGTTGTAAAAGCAGTTACCGAATACTTAGGAGTGAAATACACTCCACCTTTTGAATCAACAACTTATACAGTAAAAAGAGGAGATAGCTTGTATAGTATAGCTCAGAAATTTGGTATTACTGTAAATGAATTAAAAGCTAGTAATAACTTAACCAATGATACTCTAGTTATAGGTCAACAATTAATTATTCCACAAAGTGATGTTTCAGGTGATTTATATCAAGTCCAAAAAGGTGATACACTGTATAGTATTTCTAGAAAATTAGGCGTATCAGTAGCAGATTTAAGAAGAGTAAACTCATTAACTACTGATACTTTAACACCAGGTCAAATGTTAACAATACCTACCATCAATAGTAGCAATCCAATCACTAATACATATATAGTGCAAAGAGGTGATAGCCTTTGGACTATTGCTAATAAGAATAATATAACAGTAGATGAACTGAAAAAAACTAATAACTTGACAGATAATACACTAACAATAGGTCAAGTACTAATTATACCTTCCAGTAATAATCAAGCTCCACCATCTGAAGATAATAATGTAGGTTATGAAACAACTTATATTGTAAAAAGAGGAGATAGTCTTTGGAGTATAGCAAATAACTATGGTATAACTGTCAAACAGTTAAAAGAAGCAAATGATATTTCTAATAATATGTTAACGGTTGGCCAGGAACTAATTATTCCAGTTTCACTGCCCAATAATACTCCAACCACTACCACAACTTATACAGTAAAAAGAGGAGATAGTCTTTGGTTAATTGCTAATAATTATAATACAACAGTAGATAACTTGAAATTATTAAATAACTTATCAAACAATCTCTTAACAATCGGACAGGAACTGATTGTTCCAGTAAACTAGGGGACCATAAAGTCCTTTTTTGTTATTAACAAAAGAATTAGGAAATAATAAAATAATTATTAGAGTGATTATGTTACTATATGTAAATGGAAATATATCATGAGTGAAAATCTAAATAAAACTTAGTAATTATAAGAATAATTATACATCTTATTTAAAAAGTATTATAACGATTATTCCAAGAAAAACTTTAAAACAAAGAACTATTACTAGGAGAAATCCCTAATCAGAAAATTTACCCAAAAAGTCGATAAATACAAAACATTATTTATAAATTAAAAAATAATTATGCTAAAATCATAGCAATAAAAATAGAAGCTTAGTATCATCTTTCTTTGTCCAATTGCTGTAAAATAACTACAACTTATGATATAATAAAGGCGTAAAGTGAGAATGATTTACAATATTATACATAAGGAGGGGATTTGCAAGTGTTAGATACCGCAATTAAATTATTGACAAAAATAACAGAAAAAGGATATGAAGCCTACTTAGTAGGTGGCTTTGTAAGAGACTACCTATTAGGAATAAAAACAAATGATATAGATGTTACAACTTCTGCGACACCTAAAGAATTAATGGAAATATTTAATGACTCTTGTCTTCCAACCAATGAATATGGTTCTGTAACTATAACATTTAACAAAATTAGATTTGAAATAACTACTTTTCGTAAAGAATTTACTTATAAAGATAAT